>LKNG01000053.1 GCA_001564115.1 Natrialbaceae archaeon Tc-Br11_E2g8
TCCTCCGGCCGACATATACGCGTGTACCGGCTGCCACAACCCTCCCTCGCGGAGACACACGCCTCGACGAGTCGAGTGAATCGACGGACGAAAACGGGCCGACGCGGGAACCCGAATCCGGGAACGCGGCCGTCTAGATGTAGTCGACCGACGGCGGGAGTTCGAGTTTCATCCCCTTGCGCTCGCGGATCTCCATGATCTTCTCGCGCTGGAGGGAGTCGGCGAGCACCTCGAAGCCGGCGTTCTCGGTGTTCCAGGCGGCACGCCCCTCGGTCGCGCTCCGGATGTCACTCGAGAAGCCGATCATCTCCTCGACGGGCGCGATCCCCTCGACGACCATCAGGTCGCCCTCCTGGTACATGTCGTCGACGCGGCCACGCCGCCCCTGGATCTCGCCGCTGGCGGCGCCCATGTGGTCGTTGGGGACGTCGATGCGGACGTCCTGCATCGGCTCGAGCAGCTTGATGCGGGCGTCGATCAGGGACTTGTGGACGGCCTCCCGGGTCGCCGGAATCACCTGTGCCGGACCGCGGTGGATGGTGTCCTCGTGGAGTTTCGCGTCGTGGAGACGGATCAGGGTGCCCTGGACGGGCTCGTTGGCCAGCGGGCCGTTGTCGATGGCGTCCTCGAGCCCCTCGACGAACAGCTCCATCGTCTCGTTTAGGTGCTGGATCCCCTTCGTCTGGTCCAGCAGGACGTTCGCGCCGTGGATGTGCTCGACGATCTGGGCGTCGTCTTTCTCCATGCCCGCCTCCATCAGCGCCTCGCGGCGCTCGAGTTCGGGCATGTCCATCGACGCCTCGCCGAGTTTGATCGTCTCGACGAGCTCCTCGGAGAGGGGCTCGGCAGAGATGTAAAACCGGTTGTGGCGGTTCGGCGAGATTCCCTCGACGGTGTCACTTTCCCGCTGGACGGCCTCGCGGTAGACGACGATCGGTTCGCCGGTGTTGACCGGAATCCCCTGGTTGGCCTCCATCCGCTGGGTGATGACCTCGAGGTGGAGCTCGCCCTGCCCGGAGATGAGGTGCTCGCCGGTGTCCTCGTTGATCGTCACCTGGATCGTCGGATCCTCCTTGGAGAACTGCCGGAGCGCCTCGATGAGCTTCGGCAGGTCGTCCATCGTCGTCGCCTCGACGCTTTTGGTGATGACGGGCTCGGAGATGTGCTCGATCGACTCGAACGGCGTCATCTCGACGCTCGAGACCGTCGAGCCGGCGATGGCGTCACGCAGCCCCGTCACGGCGGCGATGTTGCCCGCGGGGACGTGCTCGACCTCCTCGCGCTCGCCGCCCATGAAGATGCCGACGCTCTGGACGCGGTTTTTGCCCGCGGTACCCGAGACGTACAGCTCCTGGCCTTTCTCGATCGTCCCCGAGAAGACGCGGCCGGTGGCGATCTCGCCGGCGTGGGGGTCCATCGAGATGTCGGTGACCATCAGGACGACCTCGCCGTCCTCGTCGACGACGCGCATCGACTCGGCGATCTCGGACTCGCTGTCGCCACGCCAGACCCGGGGGATACGCCGGGGCTGGGCGTCGACGGGGTTCGGGAAGTGCTCACAGACCATATCGAGGACGACGTCCGCCAGCGGCGTCTTCTCGTGGAGCTGCTGGCGCTCGTCGGCCCGCTCTAGGTCGATGATGTCGCCGAAGTCCATCCCCGTCCGCTGCATCGAGGGCATCGAGACGCCCCACTTGTACAGCGCGGAGCCGAAGCCGACGGTTCCCTCCTCGACGCTGACCGTCCAGTCGTCGACGTCGTCCATCTCCTCGGTCATCCCGCGGATGAGCTCGTTGACGTCGCGGATCACCTTCAGGAGTCGCTGTTGCATCTCCTGGGGGCCTTCCTGGAGCTCGGAGATCAGCCGGTCGACCTTGTTGATAAAGAGTGCGGGTTTTACTCCCTCCCGGAGCGCCTGACGCAGGACGGTCTCGGTCTGGGGCATCGCACCCTCGACGGCGTCGACGACGACGAGCGCGCCGTCGACGGCGCGCATCGCCCGGGTGACGTCCCCGCCGAAGTCGACGTGGCCGGGCGTGTCGATGAGGTTGATGAGGTGGTTCGTCCCCTCGTACTCGTGGGTCATCGAGACGTTCGCCGCGTCGATGGTGATCCCGCGTTCCTGTTCGTCGTCCTCGGTGTCCATCGCGAGCTGTTCGCCGGCGGTGTCGTCGGAGATCATCCCCGCCCCGGCGAGCAGGTTGTCCGAGAGCGTCGTTTTCCCGTGGTCGACGTGAGCGGCGATGGCGATGTTCCGGATGTTCTCCGGCGCGTCCATCAGCCGTTCACACTCCTGTACGATCTTCTTGCGTCGGCCCATATACGCTCCTTTACCGGTAGCGGGGTCAAAAGGGTGCTGTTTCGCCACGGCCGTCGTCCCCCGAAAACTCCCGTCCGGACGGCGAACCGTCGGGATTCCGTGACCGTCACACGCGGGACCGTCTCGGCCGTTACACGCGGGACCGTCTCGAGACGGTTCCACGCGAACGCAGCCTGCGCGAACGCGGCCTGCACGAGCGGGTCACACGAACGCCGCCGCCCACACGGACGGCGAGAGCCGTCTCCCGTCGCCGAGTCCGGCCGAACGCCGGTCGGCACAAGAGCCATACAGTCAGAGAGCTTGATACCGACAACCATGGATCTGCGCGTTCACGGCCCCGCCCCCGCCGCCCCCTTTCTCGGCGCCCGGGACCTCCTCGAGACCGAACACGACCTCTCCTTGCCCGTCCACGTCCGCGTCCGGGAGGACCCCGACGAGCGGACCTGGGCCGGCCACTACGAGGACCGCCACGTGCTCAACATCTCCCGGCAGGCCGCCTCGAGTGCGCTCGCTCGCGAGCTGGCCCTCCACGAGTTCGCCCACATGGCTCGCTACGAGCAGGGCCACGCCTCCCACGTCCAGTCGACGCGGGAGGCGCTGTACCTCGCACTCGCCGGCCGGAGCGTCGAACGGCGGAAGCTCGCCCACTGTTATCAGATCGCAAATCACATGAAAGACATCTACGCCGACGACATCACCCTCGCGGTCGGCCCCGGCTCGAAGCTGCTCGCCTTCCTCGAGTCGAGTCTGGCGGCGGCCGTCGCCGACCGACCGCCGACCCCGCCCCGCCCCGGGCTCGAGCGGATCTCCTCGAGTGCCGACCCCGAGATCACGGCCGTCAACGCCGCCTTCGCCCTCGCACTCGCCGAGCGCCACGACCTCCTCGAGCCGGACCATCGGCTGTACGACCTCGCCGAGATCGCCGCGACCGACGCGCCAGGGGTCGACGTCGACGGCTTCCGCCGGCGGTTCCGGGACCTCGCGGCCGACCCCGACGCGAGCCGCTACCGTCGCACCCTCGTCGAGGCGACCCGGTCGTACGTGACCGGAAGCGAGCCGGCGGCCGACTGATCGGTCCGCGATGTGCTCCGCAGCTGTCACACCGTCGACCTCGACGGCGCGCTGATCGAGGGTCACGTCCCCGTCGAGGCGATCGACGAACTGCTGGCCGACGACGGACTGGCCGGGATCGCGATCCCGGGGATGCCCCGCGACGCCCCGGGGATGGGCGACCCCGGCGACCCACTCGAAGTGCTCGGGTTCACGCCCGACGGCGAGGTCGAGCCGTTCACCACGGTCTGACACGCAGAGCTACCGACGAGCGGAAGAGACGTCGAACGGGGAAGACGGTGAAGGGAAAAGACGTCGAACGGAGCGGTCAGCGAGCGGCGGCCGCGACGCGCTCTTTTTCCTCTTTCTGACCGACCGCGTAGACGCTGACGTCGTAGTCGGCCGCGCGGATCAGCTGGTTGGCGATCGCCTCCTGGGCGGAGGTGGGCGATTTGAACGAGTCGTTCTGGACGCCCTCGGCGAGGAACTTCAGCGCCTGGTCGACCCGGCGCTGGGGGGCGACGTCGACGGCTTTCGGCACGGAGATGCCGCCGTACTTGAGCCGGACGGTCTCCTCGCGGGGAGCGGCGTTCTCGACCGCACGCACGAGCACCTGCACCGGGTTCTCCCCGGTGCGCTCGTGGATCAGGTCGAACGCCTCGCGGACGAGGTTGAGCGTCTGTTGTTTCTTGCCCGTGTTCTCCTCGGTCTGCATCAGCCGGTTGATGAACCGCTCGACGACGGAGATCTCGGATTTCTGGAACTGCTTTCCGGCGTGTCGGCCCGCGGTGTGAGCGACCGGGGTCACGGCGAGATACCGCTCGGTCGAGGGGTCGTTGTACTCGATTTCGCTTACGTCCCACTTCCCGAACAGCTTCGCGGAGAGCTCGCCGTCGCCGGCGGGCGCCTCGGGGTCGGGTTGTTCCTCGTCGGCACTCATCTCATCTCACCGGCTTCTCCGCGTTCCCGCGGACGAGTTCGATCATCGAGACGCCGTTTACCTTCTCGACTTTGTAGTTGACACCCGAGAGGTCCCCCATCGCACGGCCCTTCGCGCCGCCGATGCCCGCGATGGTGACCTCGTCGTGCTCGTCGATAAACGAGATCGCGCCGTCGCCGGGACAGAAGGCGGTGACCTGTTTGCCGTTTTTGATCAGCTGGACCCGGACGCACTTTCGGATCGCCGAGTTCGGCTGTTTGGCCTCGATGCCGACTTTCTCCAGGACGATGCCACGGGCCTGCGGGGCGCCCTCCAGGGGGTCGGACTTCTCCCGGAGCCCCCGGGCGCGTCGCGCGTACTTCGAGTCGGACCACCGCTGGTTCTGGCGGTCCTTCTTGAGTTTCCGCGCGGCGTATTTGCCGTTTGCCATAGTGCACGTGGCTACCCGACGGATCCACTTAAGCGGCCCGTTTCGAGCCACGAGGAGCCGACCGAAGACGGCGTCGGTCCCTAGCTCAACTGGACGTCGTCGATCCCGAAGTGTCGGTTCGCCAGCCGGCGGGCCGCCTCGATCGTTCGCCCGTCCGCGCCGATCGCGACGCCGCGGTCGCCCTCGGGCACCTCGACGTAGGCGACGGTGTCGTCGGCCTCGCTCAGCGTGACGTGTTCGACCGCCGCCGGCGCGAGGGCGTTCGCGACGAACGTCTCGGCGCGGTCGGCGTACTCGACGAGCCTGACCTGCCGGTCGATCCGCCGTTCGAAACGCGTTACGTGCTCGCCGCCGGGACCGATCGCCTCGGCCATCTCCCCGTTCGCGACGACGACGACCAGCCGGTCGCCCTGCCGGATGCAGTCCCGGCCGGTCGCGCCGGTCACGTCAGCGAACAGCGCCAGCCACCGGCGCGTGTCGTCGTCGAGCCTGACACCCATCAGTCGGCCGGACCCGGCTTCGACCCCATCCGGAGGGTGACGTCGCCGGTGCCGAGCTTGATCGGCTTGCCGACGATGACGTTCTCGGTGACGCCGTTTAGCTCGTCGACCTCGCCGTGGATCGCGGCGTTCAGCAGGTGGTTGACCGTCACCTCGAACGCCGCCCGCGCAAGCACCGACTGCTTCGAGCCGGAGATGCCGTGGCGGCCGATCGACTCGATCTCCCCGCGGTTCGTCATGATGTCCGCCACGAGCATCAGATGGCGGACGTTCACGTCGTCTAGACCCTGTTCGGCCAGGGTGTTGTGGGTCTCCTCGATGATCGTCTCGCGGGCGGCCTCGACCCCGAGGTTGCGGTAGATCTCGTGGATGTTGTTACACGTGGTCCGGGAGGCGTCGACGCCCTCGATCGAGAGCACGTCGCCGAGGGCCGACCCCTCGGTGTAGAGGACGAACTCCTCGCCGTCATCGAGTTCCTCCCGGCGGATGACCACACGGGAGACCTCCTCTAGGCCCTTGAACGTGATGTCCCGGAGCTCCTCGACCAGCTGGAGCAGATCCCGGTAGGAGGGCTCTTCGGGACCGAACTCGACTCTGGCCCCCTCCTGGACGGTCTCGACGCCGAGCTCGTCCTCGATGATCTCGGCGACCTCCTCGGCGGTGATCATCCGCTCTTCGAGGGTCTCGCGGTTGAGCGCGATCGACACCCGCATATCCGCGACGTTCGTCGAGACGTCACCCAGCGCGAGGATCTTCGTCGCCTCGATCTTCCAGACGACCTCGTGGGCCTTCTCGCGTTCGGTCGCGTACTCCTCTTCGAGGTAGACCGTCATCATCGGCGTGTCGGGGGTCTTGCGGGCGTCGACCAGCTCGATCAGCCGCGGCAGCCCCTGGGTGACGTCGATCTCCGCGACCCCCGCGTAGTGGAACGTGTTCATCGTCAGCTGGGTCCCCGGTTCGCCGATCGACTGGGCGGAGACGGTGCCGACGGGATCGAGGGGATCGATCCGGGTGTCGAGGTAGCGGCTCTCGACGGCCTGGACGATCTCCGCGGCCTGCTCTACGGTCGGCTCGCGGTCGGCGATCGTCGCGTACACCTCCTCTCTGAGCCGTACGGGGAGGTCGGTGTCCTCGACGAGCGCGACGACGTCGTCGTCGACGTCGTGTTCAGTCATCGGAGCTCACCCCCTCGAGACGGCGCTCGTCGGCATGCTCGGAGAGGTTCGTCGGCAGCGGCTCCGAACCCAGAAACGCCGCCTTTTCGGCTTCGGAGTCGAACTCCGAGTCGATGATCCGGTCGGCGATCCGGTCGACGTCGATCTCGGTGTCGGCCTTCGAGGAGACTTTCACCGGCGAGGTGCCGTCCTCGCCGAACTCGAACTGGACGATCGTATCCGAGGTGTCCCGGACGGTGCCGTCGTACTGGGCCTCGAGCTCCGAGAGGGCGTTTATCAGCCGCCGCTGGAGGTAGCCGGACTTCGAGGTGCGGACGGCGGTGTCGACGAGCCCCTCCCGGCCGCCCATCGCGTGGAAGAAAAACTCCCGGGGGGTGAGTCCGCCGGTGTAGGAGTTCTCGACGAAGCCGTGGGCCTCCGCGGAGAGGTCACCCGGCTCGTAGTGGCTGAGGGTGCGACCCTCGTAGCCGCGGTTTATCCGCTCGCCCCGGACCGCCTGCTGGCCGACACAGCCGGCCATCTGGGTCAGGTTGAGCATCGAGCCGCGGGCGCCCGACTCGGCCATCACGACCGCCGGGTTGTCGCCCGTGAAGTGCTCCTCGGCGATGTTGCCGGCGTTGTCCCGGGCCCGAGAGAGCGTCTGCATGATCTTCATCTCGAGGGTCTCGTCGATCGTCCGGCCGGGGAGACTCTCCAGGTCCCCGCGCTCGTAGGCCTCGATGAGCTCCTCGACGCGATCGTTCGCGTCGGCGATCGTCTCGTCGATCCGGGCCTGGGCCTCCTCGGGGATCGTCTCGTCGTCGATCCCGATCGAGAACCCAAAGTGCATGATCGCCCGCATCGCGAGCGTCGAGACCTCGTTTACGAAGATCCGGGCGCGGGTGTTGCCGTACACCTTCGTGATCGTGTCGACGATCTCGCCGCCGAACTCGCCGACCTCGTCCTCGGCGATCGTCCCGGAGACGAGCTGACCGTCCTCGACGACCACGTCGTCGCCGACGGTGCCGGTGAACTCGAGGTCGAGCCCGTCGGGTAACAGCTCCGAGAAGACGTCCCGTCCGGTCCAGAACGGCTCGTCTTCCTCGTCGACCCCGCTCGGTTCGGGCAGCTCGTCGATCCGGGTCGCCCGCAGGAGATCGAGCGCCTGGGTCTCGTTGAACCGTGGGTTCTCGTGGGTCAGCAGGTATGTCCCGCTGATGTGATCCTGGATCGCGCCGATGATGTTCTCCCCGAACCGGGGGCTGAGGATCTGCTCCTGGACGCGCATCAACACCCGGGCCTCCGCACGGGCCTCCTCGTTCTGGAGGGCGTGCATGTTCATTTCGTCGCCGTCGAAGTCGGCGTTGTACGGCGGACAGACGACGGTGTTGAGCCGGAAGGTCTTGTACGGCATCACCACGACCTCGTGGGCCATGATGCTCATCCGGTGGAGCGACGGCTGGCGGTTGAAGATGACGATGTCGCCGTCGACGAGGTGACGGTTCACCTCCCAGCCGGGGCCGACGGTCTGGACGTCGGCTTCCTCTGCGGCCTCGGTCATCCCCGCGAGAGCCTCGCAGTTCTTCTCGGTCACCTTCAGCCGCCGGCCGTCCGGCCGGCGGACGTAGTTGGCACCGGGGTGGCTGTTGGGGCCGTTGGCGACGTACCGGCGGGCCTCCTCGACGTTGCGCTCGGTGACCAGCATCGTCTGGGTCATCTCCGTCGCCACGCGGTCGGGGACCCCGACCTCGTTCAGGCTGAGGGTGGGGTCCGGGGAGATGACGGTCCGTGCGGAGAAGTTCACGCGTTTCCCCGACAGCGAGCCACGGAACCGCCCCTCCTTGCCTTTCAGCCGCTGGGAGAGGGTCTTCAGCGGCCGGCCCGAACGGTGGCGCGCCGGCGGCGTACCGCTGATCTCGTTGTCCATGAACGTGGTGACGTGATACTGGAGCAGCTCCCAGAGGTCCTCGATGATCAGCTGGGGGGCACCGGCCTCCCGGTTCTCCATAAAGCGCTGGTTGATCCGGATGATGTCCACGAGCTTGTGGGTGAGGTCGTCCTCGCTGCGCTGGCCGTTGTCGAGCGTGATCGACGGGCGGGCGGTCACCGGCGGCACTGGCAGGACGGTGAGGATCATCCACTCCGGCCGGGAGCGTTCGGCGTCGATCCCAAGCACCGCGATGTCCTCGTCGGGGATCGCCTCGAACCAGTCGCGGATGTCGGAGGGCATCAGCTTGTTCGTGTCCTCGACGGTGAGATCGATATCCAGGGCCGACTCGATCGCCTTCCGCTGGCTCTCGCGTGGGCGGAACGATCCCGAGAGGATCTCGTTGATCCGGCGACGTTCGATGTCGGTCTCCGCGGCGAGCTCGTCGGGAGTGGTCCGTTCGCCGTCTTCCCCACCCTGCATCGCGCCGGCGATCCGCTGGGAGTACTCGCTCGTGAGCACCTGCTGGACCTCGTAGTAGGTCGTCGGCTTCTCGTGTTGGATGTCGTACTGGATCTCCCCGCAGTGGGGGCAGCGATCCTTCTTTCTGGCCTGGCGGATCGCCGCCTTCGTCACGTCGTTTACGTCCCGGCCGAGTTTGCGGGTGGTGTCGATGTCGGCGTGAAAGCCCTCCTTTTCGTCCTCGGTCAGAAGCAGCCGCGAACACTCCCGGCAGGTGCCCCGCAGCAGCCGCCGGATGAGCTTCGTGAAGCCGACGTGGATCACCGGCGCGGCCAGCTCGATGTGCCCGAAGTGGCCGGGACAGGCCCCGGAGTGTTGCCCGCAGGTCTTACACTCCAGCCCGGGGTCGATCACGCCCAGCCGGGGGTCCATAAGCCCCATGTCGATGGGGAAGCCGTCGTCGTCGTAGGTGTCGGCCGTGATGATCTTCGTCGCGCTCATCTCCCGGTACTCCTCGGGCTCCATCAGCCCGAAGTCGATCGATCCGATGTCCTTTGGTGTCGTCGTTTGCATCTATACGGCGTCCTCCAGTTCCAGTCGCGGCGCGATTCCGAGCGCCTTCATCTCGTCTAGCAAGAGCTTGAACGCGTAGCTCATCTCGATCTCGTGGATGTCCGTCTCCTCCCCGCAGTTGGGACAGTACACCCGGCGCTGTTCGACGTTCTCCGTGGCGGTCATCCCACAGTTCCCACAGACGTGGATGAACTCCCGGTCGGATTCGTCCAACAGCCGTTCTTTCAGCGTCATCGCGGCCCCGTGGCCGATGAAGACGTCGCGTTCCATCTCCCCGATCCGCAGGCCGCCCTCGCGGGCCCGACCCTCCGTGGGCTGTCTCGTCAGCACCTGCACCGGCCCGCGCGAACGGGCGTGGAGCTTGTTCGAGACCATGTGGTAGAGTTTCTGGTAGAAGATCACGCCGACGAAGATCTCGGCTTCGATCCGCTCGCCGGTGACCCCCGAGTACATCGTCTCCTTGCCCGCCGAGTCGAAGCCGTTCTCCTCTAGGCCCTCCCGGAGGGCGTCCTCGTCCTCGCCGAGAAACGGCGTGCCGTCGACGCGTCGCCCCTCCATCGAGCCCAGCTTGCCGCCGATCATCTCCAGGATGTGTCCGACGGTCATCCGCGAGGGCAAGGCGTGGGGGTTGAGCACGAGGTCGGGCACCACGCCCTCCTCGGTAAAGGGCATGTCCTCCTGGGGGGCGAGGTGGCCGATGACCCCCTTCTGGCCGTGGCGGCTGGCGAACTTGTCGCCGAGTTCGGGGATCCGCTCGTCCCGGACGGAGACTTTCGAGAGCTTCGAGCCGTCCTCGCCTTCCATCAGCGTGACGGTGTCGACGACGCCGCTCTCACCGGAACGCATCGTCACCGACGTCTCCCGGCGTTTCTGCGGGGAGAGCCCGCCCATGTCGTCTGGCTCCTCTAAGAATCGTGGCGGGGAGGTCTTCCCGAGTAACACCGAGTTCTCGTCGACGACGGTCTCGGGGTTGACGAGCCCGTCCTCGTCGAGGTGGGCGTACGCCTCCTCGCCGCGGGCCCCGCGGACGTCCTGGGAGGGGATCTCGAATCGGTCCTCCTGGCCGCCGGGGTACCGGCGTTCCTCGCCCTCGTAGGTCCGGAAGAAGTGCGACCGTGCGAGCGCCCGCTCGACGCTGGCTTTGTTCATCACCAGCGCGTCCTCGATGTTGAAGCCCTCGTAGCTCATCACGGCGACGACGAAGTTCTGGGCGGCCGGCCGCTCGTCGAAGCCGATCTGTTCGGTCGTCTGGGTCTTGACCATCGACAGCTGCGGATAGTGCAGCAGGTGCTGGCGGGTATCGGGCCGGATGCGGTAGTTCGCCGCCGGCAGCCCCAGGGACTGTTTGATCATCCCCGCGCCCATCGTGATGCGGGGGGAGGCGTTGTGTTCGGGGTAGGGGATCATCCCCGCACCGATCCCGAAGATCAGCTGTGGATCGATCTCGAGGTGGGTGTGACGCTCGTTTAAGTCCTCCTCGTCGACGGCCACGTAGATGTCCTCCTCCTCTTCGGCGTCGATGAACTCGACGTAGCCGTGTTCGACGAGGTCCTCGAACTCGAGATCGCCCGCCTTCAGGGCCTCGATCTCCGCCTCGGTGATCCGGGGCTCGCCGTCCTCGACGACGAGCAGCGGCCGCCGGGCCCGTCCCGCGTCCGCGTTGACGATCACCTCGCGGGTGCGGTCTTTGACCGAGACGTTGACCATCTCGCTTACGTCGCCGATGCGACGTGCCTCCCGGATCCGTTCTGCGAGCTCGTGTGGGTCGGGATGGGTCCCGACCAGCGAGCCGTTGACGTACACCTTCGCTTCCCGCTGTTGGCTTGCCATATCAGTCGTCCCCCGTCGGTCTGGCGGTCTCCAGGCCGGGGATCCCCTGGACACCCATCGAGGCCAGCTCGCGTTTGAGCTCCGTCTCGTCCTCGACGTTCTGTGAGAGCTCCATCGCCTGTGCGAAGTTCTTCACCAGCCCACAGTTCGGCCCCTCGGGCGTCTCGGAGGGGCAGATCCGTCCCCACTGTGTCGCGTGGAGGTCGCGGGCCTCGAAGTGAGGCTGGCTGCGCGAGAGCGGCGAGCGCAGCCGCCGGAGGTGGCTGAGCACGCCCATGAAGTCCGTCCGGTCGACCAGCTGGCTCACGCCCGAGCGGCCGCCGACCCAGTTGCCCGTCGCGATCGGGTGTTCGAGCCGCTCGGTGAGCACGTCCGACCGGACGACGGTGTTCACCGACAGCGTCCGGTTTCGCATGTTCGCCCGCTCGAGCTGGTATTTCACGTCGCGGGCCAGCTTGTTCAGCGCCGTCCGGAACAGATCCCGCATCAGGTCCCCGGAGACTTTCAGGCGTTTGTTCGCGTAGTGGTCCTTGTCGTCGGACTCGCGACGCCCCAGCGCGAGCTCGAAACAGGCCTCGGCCATCCGACAGAGGTAGTGGGCCTTGTTGATCCGGACGTCCTCCTCGTCGACGCCCTCGGCGTGGAGGTGTGGGAGGAGATAGCGGTCGATGACGTAGTTCGCCCGCTTGAGCTGGTAGTTTTTGCCCTGGCCGGAGGCGACCCGCTGTCCGAGGGTCTCGATCGCCTCCTCTTCGGTCTGGACCTCCGCTTCCTCTAAGTTCTCGAGCATGTACTTGACGATCTCGGGGTCGTTCGAGACCTTGTGGACGATCTCCTCGTCGCTCTCGAGCCCGAGGGCACGCACGAGGGTGACGAAGTCGATCGAGCCCGACACCGAGGGAAAGGAGACCTCGAGAAGGCCCTCGCGGTTTCGTTCACAGAGCACGAGCGCCCGGTAACCCCGACGCTGGCTGAACGTCTTCGCGACCTGAATCTCGTCGCCGTACTTGGTGTCGAACTCCGCTAAGATCTTGTTCGGGGCGAGATCCTCGCTCGTCATCAACACCCGCTCGGAGCCGTTGACGATGAAGTAGCCGCCGGGATCGGCGGGGTCCTCGCCGATCTCGATCAGCTCGCGGTCGGTGAAGCCGGCGATGTTGCACTTCTTCGAGCCGACCATGATCGGCATCCGCCCGATCTTCGTCTCCGTCGAATCGACCACCCGCTCCTCGCCCTCCTCGCCTTTGACGATCGACATCTCCATGAAGACCGGCGCGGAGTAGGTGATGTTCCGCAGCCGGGCCTCCTGGGGGTAGAGCAGCTCCTCGGAGCCGTCGGCCTCCCGGACCCGCGGGGTGACCACGCGGACGTCGCCGAGCTCGACGAACACCGGCTCCTCGCCTTCCTTGTCGCCGATGTCCGTGTCGATCGTCGCCTTCTCGTCGACGACCTCCTGCATCCCGCGGGTCAGGAAGTTGTTGAACGAGCGAAAGTGGTGTTCGGCCAGCCGTTCTTTCGAGAAGTACTCCCGGGAGATCTCCCGCCGTTTCGATCGGTTCATCGCCGTCATTATGATACCACGAGCCGGTAGACGACCGCCTGGTCGGTCGTTCGCGAGTCCCTGACGATCTCGATCACGTCCCCGACCTCGGCGTCGTCGGGGAGGGCCGGATCGCTCGTCTTGATCTTCGGCAGGTCTGTGCGGTCGATGTCGTACTCCTCGAGCACCCCCTCGAGGGTCTCCTCCTCGAGGATGCTGTGCTCCGGAACGAGTTCGTGTTGGCTTACGTCTGTCATGGGTGGATGTCGTCGGCTACCGGGGGAAAAGCGGCTATCACGAGATACTACAGCCACGTATCGGCGGCAGCCATTTAACCGTTACTAACTCGAACGGATGGCCCGCGCGCGCGGACCCACACCCGCGCTCGCTCGCCGCCGTCCGCGATCGCTCTGACCGCCCGCCCGAGGACTTTTCACGGCCCACGCCGAACCCCACGGCCATGACGGGGCGTGAGCTGTCGAGACGGACCGTCCTCGGGGGAATGGTGGCCGCGGGCGCGGGCGGATCCGTCGTCGTCGGCGCCGGCGGTGACGATCCGGCGTCCACGTCGGACGATCACCCAGGGGACGGAGGCGACGCCGACGGAGCCAGCGTCGACTCCGGCGAAGCCGAGACCGAGTCCGACGGAGCCGAGACCGAGAACGACGACGGGCCCGAAAGAGCGGACGCAGAGAACGAGGCGAACTTCGTTCACGAGGCGTTGTGTACCTGCCCCGTCTGTATGGGCGGAGCCGCTCCCGGCGGGTTCTGATACTGGTGGCTGTAACTGTACCGAGATTCTCGCCACATCGGGGTGGCGAGAATCTTGAAAGACGTACAGCCGGGAGTATGAGATGGCCTGACAGCCTCCCGCCTCTGAACGGCAGTTGCTGAATCGGGAGACGCTATCGAGATGCGGACGCGTCGCCGGCGGTGACCCCGCGGATTCGAACTCGAGGCTGACCGGACGCGAGAGAACCAGCTCGGGGCGTCCGGACTTCGGCCGCTCACCAGCAGCACGTGAGGCGTAGCAGTAGAAATGTGAGAGCCAAGGGCCGGATTTGAACCGGCGGGGGTTCCGCTCTGCAGGCGGATGCGTTGGGCCGGACTCTGCCACCTTGGCGCGGTCGCCCCTAGCCGCTGCGGTGGGTTAAGCGTAGCGGTACGACTCGCGGCCGAACGAAAAAAACCCCACACAGCGACCGCTGTGTGGGGGTAGTATGAGTGGGAGGCGGCGAATCGGGTTTCCCAGAGGTTCGCACACTCCAGTACTGGCCGAAACGCAGGCGGGCTTATCTTCCGTGTTCGGGATGGGTACGGGAGTGACCCCGCCGCTGTGGCCGCCTTAACGCCGATCGACGGAATCGAACCGTCGTACATCGGGGGAGGTCGTCCCCCGAGCTTGGACGTCAGTCCAAGATACCGTAATCGGTGGTCGACCGTGAGTACGTGTAGTCCAGTTAGCGCCTGGACCCGTTCGCGGGTCCGACGATCCATGCAGTATGAATGGTGGCTCGACCTGTTAGTGCTCGCGGGCTCAACACCTCGTTGCCTCGGTGCGTACACCCCGAGTCTATCGAACTCCTCTTCTAGGAGTGGTCTCGGATGGTTCCTCTTTTTCAGGTGGGTTTCGAGCTTAGATGCGTTCAGCTCTTACCCCGTGGTGCGTAGCTGCCCGGCACGTGCCCTCTCGGACAACCGGTACACCAGTGGCACCCATTCGTAGTTCCTCTCGTACTATACGAACGTTCCCGTCAGGAACCGTAACACCCCCAATAGATAGCAGCCGACCTGTCTCACGACGGTCTAAACCCAGCTCACGACCTCCTTTAATAGGCGAACAACCTCACCCTTGCCCGCTTCTGCACGGGCAGGATGGAGGGAACCGACA
>LKNG01000054.1 GCA_001564115.1 Natrialbaceae archaeon Tc-Br11_E2g8
CGATGACCGACCGATCGCGGGCCGCCGCGTTCCGCGAGTCGACCCACGGGGCCTCCGTCGAACTCGCCTACGCCGGGCTCGACACGTTCCTCAAGGCCGACCCCCGGGAGGTCGAGGACGTCGAGGACGTCGACGCGGCGGTCCTCGGAATCCCCTACGACGGGGCGGCCTCGAACCGTCCGGGGGCCCGGTACGGACCCGGGGCGATCCGGCGGGCGAGTGGCTGGTGGGCGTACCTCTCGGCGTACAAGGGCGGGCTGACGAACATGCGCACCGGCCGGCAGGTCGACTTCGACCGGCTGACGGTCGCCGACTGCGGGGACGTCCCCGTCTTCCCGATGGATCGGGCGACGACCGCAGAGAGCATCGAGGCCCACGTGGCGACGGTCGCCGCCCGGACGTTCCCGGTGATCCTCGGCGGGGATCACTACTGTACGTTCCCGGCCGTCACCGGCTTCGCGGATGGAGCCGGCCACGACCGGGTCGGGTTCGTCCAGATCGACGCCCACACCGACACGGTCTCGGAGAGCCCCCTCTTCGGGACCGACTTCCACGGCTCGAGTACGGCCCTGATCGCCGACTCCCCACACACCGACTTCGCCGACGTCAGCCAGGTCGGCATCCGGGGCCACGAATCGCCCGATTTCTTCGAGTTCGCCGACGAGACGGGTTTAAATCTGTACACGATGGCCGACGTCGAGGAGCGCGGGATCGGCCCGGTCGTCGAGGAGGCCGTCGCCGCGGCCGCCGCCGACACCGACGCCGTCTACGTCTCCGTCGACATCGACGCCGTCGATCCGTCCGTCGCTCCGGGGACCGGAACCCCCTCTCCGGGCGGGCTGACCGCCCACCAGGCCCTCCGGGCCGTCGAGGTGCTCGGCGCCAGCGACGCCGTCGGCGCGGTCGACCTGATGGAGGTCGCCCCGCGGTACGATCCGACGGAGGGAACCGAACGG
The DNA here is from genome assembly GCA_001564115.1 of Natrialbaceae archaeon Tc-Br11_E2g8. Taxonomy (GTDB): domain Archaea; phylum Halobacteriota; class Halobacteria; order Halobacteriales; family Natrialbaceae; genus Tc-Br11-E2g8. The sequence continues at coordinate 957 of LKNG01000054.1, forward strand.
CTCGCGGCGTACCTGCTGGTGACGGCCCTGGAACGGCTGTTCGCCGAGTGAGCCACCCGAGGATCCAGCGGCCGCGGGTCCAGCTGCCGTGACCGTCGCCCGGGGGAGTTATGTACGATCGGACGGAGCCTCGCCCATGGGTTCGATCACGGCCTACTGGGACGACAGCTTCGTCGTTCACGAGCCACCGGCGGGGGAGTTCGAAGCGGAGTGGACCGGCCGCCTGGCGAAACGGGAGCCCCACCCGGACCGCCCGGAGCGGCTGCTCAACGTCCGGGCGATCCTCCGGACGGAGCTCGCCGAGTACGTCAGCTGGGAGCCGGCGCCGTCGGCGACCGACGAGCAGCTCCACCGCGTGCACACGGCCGATCACGTCTCGGAGTTCGAGGCGTTCTGTGCGGCCGGCGGTGGCCGGCTCACCGCGGAGACGGGCGCGAACGAGGCCTCCGCCCGCGCGGCCCGTCACGCCGCGGGTGCGGCCGCCGCGGCAGCCACGCACGCCCTCGACGCCGGCCTCGAGGACGTGCCCTACGCCTGCGTCCGTCCGAGCGGCCACCACGCCCAGCCGGCCCAGGTCGACGGCTTCTGTTTTTACAACAACGCGGCCGTCGCCGCCGAGGAGGCGCTGCTGGCGGACGCCGTCGACCGCGTCGCGATCGTCGACTGGGACGTCCACCACGGCAACGGAACCCAGGAGGTGTTCTACGACCGAGCGGACGTGTTGACGATCAGCCTCCACAACGACCACTGGTCGTGGGATCCGGAGGCCCACCCACAGACCGGTGACGTCGACGAACACGGCGCCGGGGCCGGCGAGGGGTACAACCTGAACGTCCCGCTGCCGCCCGGAACCGGCGACGAGGGGTACGCCGACGCGTTCGACCGGCTCGTCGAGCCCGTCGTCGAGGCGTTCGATCCCGACCTCCTCGTGGTCAGCGCGGGCGGGGACGCCGGCACCGTCGACCCACTGGGGCGAAACGTCCTCACGAAACCGGGGTTCGAGGAGCTCGGCCGGCGGGCCCGGAGGCTGGCCGCCGACGCAACCGACGGTCGTCTGGCCCTGATCCAGGAAGGTGGCTACCAGGTCAGCCACCTGCCGTACGCCACCCTCGGAACCCTCGAGGGCGTCCTCGGGCTCGACTCCGACGTAGAGGACCCGTTCGCCTGGCTCGGAGAAGACGTCGACTCGGCTCGCCGGCGGATCGACGAGGTCACAGCCCACTACGACCGCTGGTGGCCGCTGGACTGACCGTCGGAACCTAACTCGATCCGCGGTGGCTCCCGGTCGGTCGCCGGCGATCGGTGGTCGGCGCGGTTCGGGGCCGACGACGTCGGGCCACGGGGACGTTCCGCCAGCCCCTCGACGCTCCGTCCGAGTCGCCGAGCGGTCGCCGAAAGCTCCCGGACGTCGAGGTGCTGGTGAACCGGCAACACGATCACGTGCTCGGCGAGCCACCGCGCCGTCCCGTAAGTCGGCTCCGAACGGACCGCCGTCGGGAGCCGCGGCCAGCGGTGGACGCCGTCGACGCCGGACAGCTCCGTCAAGAACGCGTCGGGGTCGTCGGCAACGACCGGGCACGCCTGAGGACAGATCCCTTCGGGAAGCTCCCCGAGGAGGAACTCGAGGTCGGGACGGCCGGCCAGCGCCCGCCGCCAGACCGCGTAGTTGCGCCGTCGGGCACGGACGACGTCTTCGGGATCGATCCCCCGGAGCGTGTCGAGGGTGAGCCTGGACATCGACGTTCTGGCCGCCAGGTACCGTTCTCTCGGGCCGTTCGAGCCGTCGGTCCCAATGTCCGAGAGGGGACTTCCGCCGAGCCGTGCCAGCGGACTGTTGGCCCCGAGCCGTGCCAGCGGACCGCTGCCTCCGAGGCGTGCCAACGGACCGCTTCCACCGAGCCGTGCCAACGGACCGCTGCCTCCGAGCGGGTCCCGTATGGGCGACTTGAGCAGGAATCGGACGTCGTCGACGCAGTAGCTACCGCGGACACCGGTGAGCGTCGACGGGACGAACCGGTCGGCGACGTCCGCCGAGAGGAACAACAGCCCGCCGTCGGGGACGGGAAACAGCTTCGGGAGGCTCGCGATCCCGACGTCGCCGAGGGTGCCGAGTGGCTCGCCGTCGACGACGCTCAGCGGCGAGTGGGCAGCGTCGGCGACGTGAGCACAGCCGCGTTCCTCCAGCAACGAGACGAGTGCCTCGATTTCCGGCTGTGACGCCCCGAAGTAGGCGACCGACATCACCGCAGCCGTCCGGTCGTCGATCCGCCGGTCGAGGTCCCCGAGGTCCGGAGAGAGGTTCCGGTCGATGGCGTAAAACCCCGGCTCGAGCCCGAGCTCGCGGATCGGCTCGACGACGGCGTCCGGGAGGTACGACGGCACCAGAACCCGTTCGCCGGGGTGGGTGAGGACCGCGAGCCCGTCCCGGAGGGCGGCTTTCGCCGAGCCGTAGAACCGGTACTCACCGGCCCGCTCGTCGAGAAACGTCTCCACGCCGCCGGAGTCCCGAAAGGGTCGAAACGGGATGGATCCGATCATCGGCGGCGCCATCCGTCGGCCGCCGGCGATCGTGACGTCGTCCATCCCTCACGTGATCGTGACGCCATCGTCCTCTCACGCAATCGTGGCCTCTCCCACTCCGTACACGAACGTCGGACCGTCCAGCCTCGACGTGCCCTACGCGGCCGTGGCATCGTCTGTGCTCCGGGTGGACGGGGCTTAGTGATGGCGTGGTTAACGTGAAGTACCGGCGGTCATAGGAGGCTCCTAAATATCGTGTGACGAGGGTGATAGGTCCGTCGAGATCGAAACTTCGCCCTACGGATGATTCAGCCGTCACATAACAAAGCGAAACAGCGGCGTTCGCTCCCGCATGACCGAGGATACACGGCTGCTCGTCGTCGGCGTAGACGCCGGCTGTCTGCCGGTGTTGAGGCCGCTTTTCGAGTCGGGGGCGGTGCCGACGCTCCGCCGGCTGTTCGCCGAGGGGACCGTCGGCGAACTCGAGTCGGGGATCCCGCCGTGGACGGCCAGCGCGTGGCCGACGATCTACACGGGGACGAACCCGGGGAAACACGGCGTCTACGATTTCCTCGCGTTCGACGGCTACGACTGGGACGTCGTCAACGCCACGGGCGTCCGCGAGCGGCCGATCTGGGAGCTTCTGAGCGACCGCGGGCTCTCGAGTGTCGTCGTCAACGTCCCCGTCACGCATCCGGCCGGGGAGTTCGACGGGGCGTTGATTCCGGGGATGACAGCCCCGGAAGAGCCGGCGTGTCATCCGGAGGGCATCCTTGCGGACGTCGAGGACGCCTGTGGCGACTACCGGGTCTACCCACGGAGCGGCCCGGAACCCGCTTCGTCGATCGCGGGGTACGAACGGACGATCGAGCTCCGGGGGGCCGCCGTTCGGTACCTCACGGAGCGGTTCGAGCCCGACTTCGCGTTCGTCCAGTTCCAGCAGACCGACTCGGTGTTCCACGAACGCCCCGGCGATCGCGAGGCGATCGAGGCCGTCTACCGCGCGGTCGACCGCGAGGTCGAGGAGATCCTCGAGACGGTCGAGCCACGGAACGTGCTGGTGGTCAGCGACCACGGCATCGGCCCCGTCGAGGGTCGGGAGTTCCGGGTCAACGAGTTCCTCCGGGACCGCGGACACCTCGTCGGGAAACGCGGCGGCGAGGGGATGCCCGACTGGTCCCGTAGCTGGGAGAACGACTTGCTGGAGGGCAAGGACGCCGAGGACCACGAGCCGACGCCGATCGAGCGGGCGATGGCGCTCGCGGCGGGCGTCGGGCTCACCACCCAGCGGATCGCCGCCGCCCTCGACGCCGTCGGGCTCAAGGAGCCGGTCGGACGGCGGGTTCCAAGCGATCTGATCCGGGCGGCCAGCGAACAGGTCGACTTCCCGAACTCCGCGGCGTACGTCCGATCGAAAAGCGAGCTCGGCGTCCGGATCAACCTGGAGGGTCGGGAGCCAAACGGCCAGGTGCCGGCCGACGCCTACGAGGAGTTCCGGTCGACGCTGGTGGACGAGCTGTCGGCGGTCCGGACGCCCGACGGTGAGTCGATCTTCGAGTCGGTCGGCCCCCGCGAGCGGTACTTCCGAGGGCCGGCGATCGAGGACGCACCCGACGTGGTGACGGTGCCGGCGGGCTTCGATCACGCGATCGTCGGCGGGCTGGAGGGCGAACGCTTCGCCGACCCCGTCGAGCCCTGGAACCACAAACGGACCGGCGTGGTCGCGGCGACCGGGGCCGACGTCGAGGACGGCTCGCTCACCGGGGCGTCGATCCTCGACGTCGCGCCGACGATCTGTGCGCTTTTCGGCGTGCCGATCGACGAGCGGATGGACGGCGCGCCGTTGCCGATCGTCGAGCCCACCGAGCGCCGGAGCTACCCGCCGTATCGACGGCGAGAGGCGGTCTCGACCGACGACGACATCGTCGAGAGGCGTCTCTCGGATCTCGGATATCTCCAATGAGCGTCGAGATTACGGCCCTCGATCCCGACGAGGATCGAGACCGCTGGAATCGGATCGTCGAGCGAGCCGATCGCACGAACCCGTTCTACCGGGGGGAGGCCATCACCCTCCAGGCCAAAGAGACGGCGACGACGCCGCACCTGCTGGTCGGCTACAAGGGCGAAGAACCCGTCGGGCTCTTTCCCGTCTTCGAGTACCGGCGAGGACCGGTGTCGGGGGCGTTCTCGCCGGCGCCGTACTCCTGGTCGATCTATCTCGGCCCCGCCCCGGCGAACCTCGCGAAGCTCAAACGACGGAAAGCCGACCGGCGGGTCCGCCGATTTCTCGAGGGATCGCTGGCCTGGATCGACGAGGCGTTCGGGCCGGTGTACTCCCAGTTCGACGTCGCGGCCATAGCGGACGTCCGGGCGTTCGAGTGGGCCGGCTACGACGTCAGCCCCTCCTTTACCTACGTCGTCGACCTCGAGGGCGACCCCGAGGAGCTGCTGGCGACGTTCTCGAGTGACGCCCGGAGCAACGTCCGCTCGGCCGACGGGTACGTCGTGACCGAGGGCGACCGCGACGACGTAGCACGCATCGTCGAACAGGTCCGGGCGCGGTACCGGAGCCAGGGGAAGCCGTTTCACCTCACCGGGGAGTTCGCCCGGTCGCTGTACGACGCCCTCCCGGAGGGACGGCTGCGCCCGTACGTCTGTCTGGTCGATGGCGAGTTCGTCGGCGGCATCTTGATCGTCGAGTCGGCGACGACGCGGTACCGCTGGCAGGGCGGGGTGAAGACGGACGTGGAGCTTCCGGTCAACGACGTCCTCGACTGGGAGGTCATGCGCGACGGGCTCGAGGCCGGCCTCGACCGGTACGACCTCGTCGGCGCCGGCGTCCCCTCGATCAACCGGTACAAAGCGAAGTTCAACCCGCGACTGGAGGGCTACTACACGGTCACCGGTGGCTCCTACGGCGTCGACCTGCTGGTCGATCGGTACCGGAAACTCCGGTGACCGACGCCGGCCGACGGCCCCGGATGGCCGGCCGTTCCGTCGCCGACCGGGCGATCGCTGATCCGCCGCCGAACCGGGTCGTTCGAGCCGATCAGTCGTGTGGATGAAAGCGCTTGACGGCCGTCCGGACGGCGTCCTCGCGACCGATGAACGTGACCCGATCGCCTTCCTCGAGGACCATCTCCGCGTCGGGAACGTACGTCTCCCCGTCACGGGCGACGACGGCGACCATACAGCCGTCGGGGATCTCCGCGCCGAGCTCGCGGATCGTCGCGCCCTCGAGCTCCTCGGCCGTGACCGTGATCTCCTGGGCGTCGTGGCCCTCGCCGAGCTCGTTCATCCAGTGGGCCAGCGCGGGACGTTCGATCTCGTTGTCGAGCGACCAGGCCGTCGCACTGGCGACGTCGATCGCCCGCACGTCGAGGGTGTCGAAGGCGCTCACGTTCTCGGGGGTGTTCACCCGGGCGACGACGTCCTCGACGCCGAACTTCGTCCGGGCGAGCTGGGAGACGAGCAGGTTGGTGTCGTCGTCGGCGGTCGTCGCGACGAGCAGCTTCGCGTCCTCTATTCCGGCCCCCGAGAGCGTCTCGGCGTCGGTGCCGTCGCCCTCGTGGGCGGTGAAGCCGTCCGCACGCAGCCCCGAGACGACCGACGGGTCGGAATCGATCAGGTGGACGTTCTCGCCGCGTTTCTCCAGCCGTGTGGCGAGCGCCCGGCCGACCCGGCCCCCGCCGACGATGATGCTTCTCATGGGTACGACGTTCAGGTGCTCTGCGATCTGGCGGGCGAGCCCCGCCTGGAGGACGACGGTGATGAAGATCACGAGGAAAACGGTGCCGACGAGCGTCTGGGCGGCCTCGAACTGACCGGCTAGCTCGAGCTCGATGGCGAACAGCGTCGCCACCGACGCGGGGATGATCCCCCGCGGGCCGACCAGCGAGAGGAAGTACTTCTCGCCGCGGGTGAACCGCCAGTGGGTCGTCGAGACCGCCACGAGGATCGGTCGGACGATCAGGGTGACCGCGACGACGACCGCGACGCCGCCGACCCCGAGGCCGAACAGCGCCCCGAAATCGATCAGCGCCGCCAGCGAGATGAACACGAACGAGAGGACGACGAGGGTGAGATCGCGGTTGAACGCGAGAATCTCCTCGTGGTGGGGCAGTTCGAGATTGCCGAGCACGATGCCGGCGGTCGCCGCGGCGGCGACGCCGGTCTCCGGGGCGACCGACTCCGCGAGCCCGTAGGAGACGAGCGCGCCGGTGAGCGTCACGAGCCTGGCGACCTGCGGGGCGTCCCCGGCCGGCGGGCGAACCTCGCGGAGGAGATAGTAGACGCCGGCGGCGACGACGACGCCGACGCCCAGCCCGACGACGAGCCGCTGGAGGAAGGCGACGGGGATCTCCGCCGGCGCGTCGCCGACGACGAAGACCTCGAAGACCACGATCGCCAACACCGCGGCGGTCACGTCGTTGAAGATCCCCTCGGCCTCCAGGGTCGTCCCGACGTGCTCGCGGACGGTGACGACCTCGAGCAACGGCGTGATCACCGTCGGGCCGGTCGCGATCAACAGCGCGCCGATCAGGGCGGCGACGTCCCACCCCGTCCCGAGGAAGACGCGGACGGCGAGGGTCGTGCCGACGAACGCCAGCGCCGCGCCGATCGTCATCATCCGGATCACCGCACGGGGTGCCTCGGCGAGTTTCTCCCGCCGGAGGTGGAACGCGCCGTCGAAGATGATGATCGCGACGCTCAGTCCGACGACGGTCGAGAGCCCGCCGCCGAACGTCTCGATCGTGACGAAGCCGAGCCCCTCGGGACCAACGATCACGCCGATGACGATCAGAAAGAGGACGCTCGGGACCCTGAGCCGCTTTGCCGCCACCTGCGCGCCGACCCCCAGCGCGAGGATGCCGACGACCACCGGAAGGACTGTTTCCGTCAACGGCCGTGGTAGGGACTGCCCGGAGATAAACGCCGTGTCGGGCCACACTCCTTGCCGGGAGACGACCACGGCGTCGAGGAGACAAGATTCATTGCCGGCGGCCACCCACGGGAACGTGATGCGCCTCGACGAGTACATCGAGGAGCTAGAGCCCGACGAGGAGGCCGAGCGTCGGCGGCTCGCAAAGGAGAAGTCCTACGCGATCACCGACCACGTAGAGCGCTTCGAGCGGGAGTTCCAGCGCTCGCTGTCGGGTGACAGCCTCGTCGGCTCGACCGCGCCCACGATCTTCGTCGGGCGCTCGAGCTATCCGGAGGTCCCCGTCGGCCTCCTCTCGCCGGTCGGCGACGAGAGCCGGGCCGAGGAGTACGTCACCTCGGGAGCGTGGTACGGGGAGGGGTACGACATCGCGGACGTCCTCGAGCGGCGGACAGGGCTGTTGAACTCACGGAAGCGTGCGGACGTCGACTCGCCGGGGATCGCCAGCCGGCTCTCGCCGTCGGTCGCGGACGTCTGGGACGGCATCGTCGGCGTCGGCCGCGAGGTGGCGATCGCCGACCGACCCGTCGACCTCGAGATCGGCCTCGACGGCGAGCCGGAGCTCGGACTCGATCCCGGCGCCGACGTGGCCACCCCGCGGGGGCCACGCGTGCGGGCCCGGTCGGCCGATCTCACCGAGAACCCCCACGTCCCACGGCCCGTCGAGAAGACCCTCGAGGACGACGACTGGCGCGCTCAGGGGGCGATGACCTACCTCTACCGGCGCGGGTTCGACGTCTACGAGATCGACTCGATCCTCTCTGCGGGCGCGCTCGGACGGGCGGAGAACCGCCGGCTCGTCCCCACCCGGTGGTCGATCACGGCGGTCGACGACGCGATCGGCAACTACCTGCGTGGACGGATCCGGAACGCCCCGAGCGTCGACGCCGTCGAGGTGTGGGCCACCGAGTACGTCGGCAACCGCTACTGGGTAATCCTGGCGCCGGGCTCCTGGGAGTTCGAGCTCGTCGAGATGAAGGCGCCGGGCAGCATCTGGAACCCCGATCCGGCCGACGGCGTCTGGATGGCGAGCGCCTCGGAGGGGTACGAGGGCCGATCGAGCTACGTCGAGGAGACCTCCGGAGCGTACTACGCCGCCCGGCTCGGCGTGCTCGAACACCTCGAGTCGATCGGCCGGCAGGCGAAGTGTCTCGTCCTCCGGGAGGTAAGCGACGACTACTGGGCGCCCGTCGGCGTCTGGCAGATCAGAGAGAGCGTCCGCAACGCCTTCGAGGGAACCCCCGGCGAGGCCGAGACGTTCCACGACGCCGTCGCGACCGTCGCCGAACGGCTGCCCGTCGGCCTCGACCGGCTCCGCCGGAAGTCCGAACTCGCGGCGGCCCTCCAGTCGAACCTCGACGCGTTCCGGTAGCCGGACAGAGCGTCCCAGGAGCGGCCGGTCGCGGTCGCCCTCAGAGCGGCCGGTCGCGTTCGTCCTCGAAGTCCCGGACCGACCGGTACTCCTCGACGAACGCCGCGACGTCGAACTCCCGCATTTGGGCCTCGAACGACGACGCGACCCCCTCGTCGTCGGCGTGGCTCACCGCGTGTTCCATCAGCTCGACGATGAGCTCGACGACGATCTCGTGGAGCCGGCGGGCGTCGAAGTCGGCGATCCAGCAGACGGCGTAGCCCACCGAGCCGTCCTCGCTGGCGTCGTGGGCGACGATCGAATCGGGGAACTCCTCCATGGCGATCCCCATCAGGTGGGGGGTGCCGAACCGATCGAACTCGTCGTCGGTCTCGACGACCTCCCGGAGGACCTCGACCAGCGACTCGGGGAAGAACCGCGACGGCGGGTGGACGTCGAGGACGACGGCGTGACGGTGACCGCCCGCACAGACGTACTCGCGGGCCCCGAGATCGATCTCGCCGGGCCGGACAATCTCGCCACAGGGGAGCTCTATCGTCGCCGGATCCTCGCCGGGGACGCGGGGCTGTGCCATCGACGGAGGTTACGCCGCCCGGATCATAAGGCCGGCGGTCGGGGTCGGTACGCCCGGGGCACGCAGCCGGCAGTTGGGACCGTCAGGTCCAGCACACGAGTCCGGCGACCGGAGCTGTCACGTTCGGCACACAGGAGCGCCGACAGGGGCTGTCACGTTCGGCACACAGGAGCGCCGACAGGGGCTGTCACGTTCGGCACACAGGAGCGCCGACAGGGGCTGTCACGTTCGGTACACAAGGCCGACGGTCAGGGCCAGTCGTCCCGGACCGGCTCGCTCTCCTCGCCGTCGAACTCGGGTTCTGCGCTTACGACCCACTCGGCGGCCTCGGCGGCGTCCTCGACGGCCAGATACTCCCAGCCGTACTCCTCGGCGAGTCGCTCGTCTTCCTCGCCGACGCCGACGAGGACGTGACGGTCGGTGCTGAACTGCCGTTTGATCGTCTCGAGGCTCTCGCCTTTCCCCCGCGGGCCGGAGAAGAAGTCCTGTCTGATGCGGTTCTTGCGGGTGTAGTTGGTGACGACGTATGTCGGCTCGTCGGAGACGATGCCGACGTACTCACTCCAGCTTCTGGCGTCCTCGAACACCTTCTCGGGGTAGGCCAGCTCCTGTAGGGCCTCGAGCTCGAACGCGAGGGTCATGTCGCTGCCGCTGTCCATGTCCTCACGGTGGCGTGCACGGGGGAAAACGGCTTCGATCACTGAGCCGACGGTGTCGACTACGGACTAGACGGCGTCGACTACGGACTAGACGGTGTCGACTACGGACTAGACGGCATCGATCACGGAGCCGGCGGCGCCGACCGGGAGCCCGACGGCATCGATCGGGGATCCGACGGTGACGAGCCGGGGGGCTTTTGCCGGCGCACCCAAACCGTCGACCATGGACGCAGAGACCGTCGACGACCTCCTCGTCCGCGACCGGCGAAGCGACCGGCCGGCGCTCGTCGACGCGACGGGGAAGGGGTTCGACTACGCCTGGCTGTGTACGACGAGCTGGAAGGCCGGCAACTTCCTGTCACACACCGGCGTCCGGCGGGGGGTGACCGTCGGCGTCGTCGGCGACGGCCCGTTCGCCCTCCTCGCGTTCTTCGGGACGGCGCTGCTCGAGGGGACGACCCGGTTCGATCCGCCGACGGCCCTCGCCGACGACGACCGGTTTCGGACCCTCGTCGCACCCGTCGATACAGTGGAGAGCTACGAGCTCCCCGTGGGCGCCCAGCGGGTCGGCTACGGCAGCGAGCCCGAGAAGCCGGACGTCCACCACCTCGAGGCCGGCCTCTGGAGCGAGAACCCCTCGTTCCCGCCGGTCTCGATCGCCCCCGACACGCCGCTTCTGACCGACGGCGATCGGACCGTCTCCCACGGACGGGCGCTGTCGGCGGCTGCCGGGGTCGTCGACGACCACGGGTTCGCGGAGGGGAGCCGCGTCGCGGTGGCGGCCCCGCTCGGCGATCCGCGCACCGTCGTCGCCGGGGTGCTCGCCCCGCTTCTGGCCGGCGGCGTCGTGGTCCTCGGCGACGGAGACGCCGACCTCGTCGTCGCCGAAGAGGGGGCCAGCGGCGGGGATCGGGGCGAGACGCTCCCGCTCTCGGCCGTCGAACTCGGCTGAGCCCGGTGGATCGATCGCCAGCCTCGGGCGACGTGACGCGTCCGGCCGAAGCCGGCTGCTCTCAGGCGATATCGAGCGCGTCCCGATCCGCGTCGGCGAGCTCGACCAGCGCGTCGGCCTCGAGGAGGTGACAGTCGCCGGGGATCACGAGCAGGTGTAACGGCTCGCCGAACGCCCGGTCGGCCAGCTCGGTCATCGTCCCGGCCGCGACGAGCGGCTCGGGGCTCCCCGCACGGGCGACGACGACGCCGACGAGGTCGGGGTAGACGTCCGCGAGCAGGTCGGCGGCGACGTCGGCGGTCATGTACGTGTGGTCGTCGCCGTCGAGCCACTCGCCGCCAGCCACCCTCTCCCGGCGCCGGCTGGCCGCCTCCTCGTCGACCTTGATGTCGAGGTAGACGACGGTGTGGAGGCCGCGCTCGCGGTTGTCGTCGATCGTCCCCGTCACGCTCGCGGGGAGACCGTCGGCCCCGTGGGCCCAGGGGAACGGCAGGGTGGTCGCCTTCCCGAACCGGTAGTTCTGGAGCCCGGTGAGCGAGCTCGCAGCCGTCCGTGCGGTGACCCCGTGGATCAGCCGGGTGTCGATCCCCCGTTCGTGGGCGCGCAGGCGGAGGTCGACGTGGGTCGTCGCGATCATCGTGTCGCCGGCGGTGAGGAAGGCGACGTCGCCCGTCTCGGCGGCGTCGAGGATATCCCCCGGATCCCGTTCGACGCCCGCCCGGTCGCGGACCTCGATGTCGGTTCCGTGGGCGGCCTCGAGATCCTCGACGGTCGCGCCGAGGGGTTCGCTGGTGTAGAACTCGGCGTAGGCGCGGTCGGCCGCCCGGAGGGCCTCGCGGCCCTCGACGGTGATCGAGCGCTCGTCGTAGAGCCCGAGTCCGATGAACGTGAGCATACCGTCGGTAGCCAGAGCGGGCTGAATACGGTTTCGAGTCCGAACGCGGAGCCGCGGGCGGGCCAGAACCGGTCGCGCCGGGACGTCGCGTTCGGCGGATCAGCCATCGAACCCGATCAGCCGCAGGCCGATCAGGCTGACGAGGACGGTCGACCCCTCGTGGCCGATGACCGCGATCGGGAGCGGAATCCCGGCGGTGAGGATCGCCGCGACCATGATGGCGATCGCGCCGAAGGCGATCGAGAAGTTCACGTAGAGAGTTCGGCGGGTCTCCCGGCCGAGCGAGAGGACGTACGGGAGCCGGCCGAGGTCGTCGGACATGAGCACGACGTCGGCGGTCTCGAGTGCCACGTCGGTGCCCGCGCCACCCATCCCGACGCTGACGGTCGCCGTCGCGAGCGCCGGCGCGTCGTTGACGCCGTCGCCGACCATCGCGACCGCGTCGTGGCGCTCCTGGAGCCGTTTCACGTGGTCGACTTTCTGCTCCGGGAGCAACTCCGCGTACACCTCGTCGATGCCGACCTCCTCGGCGATGTACTCGGCGACGCGCTCGTTGTCTCCGGTGAGCATGACGACGCGCTCGACGCCGAGCTCCCGGAGGCGTTCGATCGTCTCGGCGGCGTCCTCGCGGATCGTGTCGGTGAACGCGAGCCAGCCGAGCACCTCGAGTCGGCTCTCGCCGTCGTCGTTCCCCCCGCCGTCGGCGTCCGTCCCGTGGCCGACCTCCTCGACGACGAGCACGCTCGTCTTCCCGTGGGCTTCGAGAGAGCGCACCGCCGCCAGCCCCTCCTCGAGGCCGTCGATCGACGCCCCGGCCGTCTCGGTCTCGAAGTACCGGGGGTTGCCGATGTGGACCGTCCGTCCCCCGACGGTCGCGTGGACGCCTTTGCCGACGACGGCGTCGAAGCCCGCAGCGTCGGGGAGTTCCAGCGTGCGCTTTCGTGCGGCCTCGACGGTGGCCTCCGCGAGGTGGTGTTCCGACCGGGACTGGACGCCGGCGGCGAGCGCCAGCAGCCGGTCGTCGGTCGCCGGCTCGCCGCCGAGGCGTGCTCCCTCGCGGGCGACGACGTCGGTAAGCCGGGTGTTCCCCTCGGTGAGCGTGCCGGTCTTGTCGAGGGCGACGGCGTCGATCGTCGCCGCCGTCTCGACGTGTTCGCCGCCTTTGAACAGGACGCCCTGTCGGGCCCCGGCGGTGATCGCCGACAGCACCGCCGCGGGCGTCGAGATGATCACCGCACACGGGGACATCGCCACCATGAGCGTCATCGCCCGGTAGAGGGTCGGCTCGAACGGCTGCTCGAACAGCAAGGGGAGCGCGATGGCGACCCCCGTCAGGGCGAACACGCCGAGGACGTACGGCTGCTCGAAGCGATCGATCAGCCGCTGGGTCGGGGCCCGTTCGCTCTGGGCCTCCTCGACCAGGTGGACGAGCCGGGAGATGGCCGACTCGTGGGCCTCGCGAGTCACCCTGACCTCGAGGCTACCGGTCTCGTTGATCGTGCCGCCGTAGACCTCGTCGCCGGGGGCTTTCGGGACGGGGACGGACTCGCC
>LKNG01000055.1 GCA_001564115.1 Natrialbaceae archaeon Tc-Br11_E2g8
AGGTTCGCGTCGAAAACGCGAACCTCGACGACTTTGCCCAGCAGTACGCTGGGTCCAAAGCCGCGCTTGAAGCGACCAGCAATTACTACCACATCCATGATACTCTTTCAGAGTATCTGGATGTGACCGTCGCCAATCCAAGCGAATTAAAGCTGATCTCCGACTCGGACAAGAAAACCGACCGCGTCGACGCGAAACAATTCGCTCGGATGGTTCGGTTAGGCTCAATTCCTGAAAGCTATGTTCCAACCAACGAGGTTCGGCAAGCCCGCGCACTTGTGCGCGGGCGCCAGAAGCTCGTTGAGAACCGGACTGAGTACGCGAACAAGATCCATGGCTTGTTGAGTGATCACGGGATCACTCAGGAGGTGAAACCACTGAGTGTGAAGGGACGAGAGTTCCTGATGGAACTCTCGCTCCCGGCACCGTGGGATGCGTTGCTGGAGTCGTATCTGGAGCTCATTCAGACGCTCACTGAACAGATTGAGTCGTTGGAAGCAGAGATTGAGGAGCGGGCTGGGTCTCTGAAGGAGACCCAGCTCCTGATGACGATTCCCGGTGTGAGTTACTTTACGGCGTTGACGATTTACGCGGAATTGTGAGAGATCGACCGGTTTGACCGGGACAAGGAGGTCGTAGAGCGTGTCATAGAATCCAACTCATAGCTTGAGCTTCTCACGTCCTGGATCGTGTCCTCGCTCGTAGTTTGTAATTGCAATGACGATCCGAAGACACAGCGCAACGAGCACTTCTGTTCGTGCGTGGACGCGGCCTCGGGCGCGGACGTGCCCGAGGCCGCAGTCCTTGACTGCGTCGTTGGTTCGTTCGACTCCTGTTCGGTTGTTGTACGTCTCGTCCAGGATGGACTGTTTCAGCTGAACGTCCTCACTATGTTCCTCGATTCGGTCTTCGACCCTGTACTCAATGTCTTTCGGATCGTCAGTGTTTCGCGGATTGTATGGAGCGATTGGCACGACTCCTGCGGTCAGCAGGTAGTCGTGCCAATCGAGGATGTCGTAGGCGCTGTCTCCAAGCATCCAGATCGGTGTATCGACGGCGAGCGCGTCACGGGTGACGCGCATCGCCGTCTCTTGGCCTGCTTGTTTAGCCTGTGTGAACTCCGCTGCTATCGGGATCTTTGCGCCGGTTGAGACGATTGTACAGCCGAAGCCGTAGTAGTACTCTTCGGCTGTTGGATCGTAGTTCCATGAGGCAGCGTCGTTGTACTGGATCGCCTCGATGTGCGTCGAATCGATCGAGTACGTTGAGTCGAGCAGGCCTCGGACAGCGGCCTGCTCGACGAGCCTGTCGAAGATATCGTCGATAACGTGTTCGAGATCAGTGAGAAACCGGTCAATAGTGTCTCTCGATGGCGGTTTCTCAAGTCCGCAGTAGTACCAGACGAGTCCGTATTGGAGTTCCCGCGTTACCGGGCGTGTTCCGTAGATGTTCTTGTAGTAGCAATGAAGAAAGGCGCGAAAGAGATCAGGCGGCTGGTGAACTCGTGTTCGCCCCCGGCGAGCGGGGGCGAACACATCGTATTCCAGTAGAAATTCGAACTCAAGATACTCAAACAACGGAACTGTTTCAGTAGCCGCTGCATTCAAAAACTCGTCGACCGAATCAACGTCTTGCAGGGTTGCGGTTGTGCTGGACACACTTTCCGCACCCTGCTGCTTCGTACGTGACGCTTTCTATGACACGCTCCTCTGAAATCAACAATGTGCTACACAAGAGCGAGCCGGATTGTCCCGTGGGGTGTTCAATCGATTGATGCCGACGACCACGTAGCTGCCGATACGATTCTCTGGCGGTCCTCGACGAGTTCCTCGTCCAAACGGATGAAGGAGTCGATGCAGAACCGGTTCTCCCAACGGGTCCAGAACGGTTCCAAGAATACGGTCTCCCGCTTTTGACCCGTCAACGCCGGTACTATCTGTACAATGAATGGTTCGCCTATCGGCGGAACTGTGTGACAATTCTCACTACCCCGTACCGGCGGGAACCGGCCACGACACACGTTCGGCCGTCTCAATCGTACTCTTCGATCTCGGCGACCTGCATCCGGGTGTCGTCGATCGACGCGTACACCGTCCCGTCAGTCCGTTCGAACTCGATTCCCTCGGCGGTCACGCTCTCGTTTTCGGCCGGAATCTCGACGTCCGTCGTCGAGCCACCCGGCTCCTCGAGTTCCAGGAGGAACTCGCCGTCGGCGGGGACGACGCTCACGTTGTGCGAGTCGATCCGGAGGTCGGCCCGTGATGGATCGGAGACGTACGCGAGCCCGCGATCCTCCGTGTCGGGACCGGAGAGCCAGACCTGGTAGGCCGTCTCGTTGCCAACGGGGGTCCACCCCTCACGCTCGGCGACGACCGTCTCGCGCCAGCCGGGGCCCCCGACGACGACCTCGACGTCCCCGGAGAACGCCAGCCGGTTCGCGGAGACGGCCTGCTGCCAGATCTGGCGTTCGGGACTCGAGACGATCACCCCGCTCGCGGTCACCGTCCCCTGTTCGCCGAACGCCGAGACGTTCACCACCGAGACCATCCGGTTTTCGACCCCCTCGTCGTAGCTCACCGTGTAGTCGCCGACGACGACCGACCGTTCCGGATCGAGCGCGCCGTCGTCCTCCACGACGAAGACGTTCAGCGGGACGGCAGGACCGGCCACGAGTGCGAGCACGAGCAGGACCGACACGAACGCCGCGCCGCGTCGACTTCGCCAGGAGAACCGGTCCGGTGCCGGCTCGCCGCCGTCCGGGTCCGACCGACGGGACGTGTCTGCCCCGTCCGTCCCGGCGTCCCCGACCCACTCGAACTCCGTCGCCGACTCCTCGGCGTTCGCGTCGGTCCCGGCGGAGGCTGGAGAGTCGGCGACGGTTCCGGCGGAGGCTGGGCTTTCCGTCTCGGTCCCGGCGGAGCCGGAGGGAGCCGCCCCGGCCGTGTCGGGTAATTCTCCGCCGCCGAGCCGGCGAGGGAGCCGCTGTCGGACCCCCTCCGGGAGGAGCGGCCGGTCGGAGGCCGTGACCGCGAGCGTGACGACGACCGCGAGCGTCAGAACGATCGCCACTCCCGGCCCGCGAAAGAGCACGTACGTGCCCTCCCCCCGGAACCAGTAGATCGCCCACAGCGACTTCGAGAAGGCGTAGATCACCACCGCGATCCACAGGCGGAACGGATCGGGACGGTAGCCCCGGCGGTGGAACACCGCCGCCGCGAGGAGGAATCCGACGAGAAATCCGAGCGCGTGACCCTGAATCGCCGTCGTCGCCCACCCCGGCGGCGACGGGGGTCTGGGCCGGGCGACGTACTCGAGGATCGGCGTCCGGAGCGCGTTGTAGAGGGTGATGGCGACGCTCTGGAGACCGACGGTGGCGACGAGCGTCACGATCGGGTACCGGACGATCGCGAAGCCGGCGAACGCGAAGACGACCCCCGAGAAGCCGATCACCGGCCCGAGCGCGAACAGGCTCGTCGCCAGCCCGACGCCGACGACCGCGAGCGGGAAGACGACGAACGCCCGGACCCGTGGACGGTCGAGCCACCGCCGGGAGCCGCCACGCTCTCTTGGGTAATGTCCCCAGGCGTACTCGGCGATCGGCGCGGCGATCACGGTTCCGACGAGGTTGCCGATCAGGTGACCCGAACTCGCGTGGGAAAAGGCCGCGGTCGCCATCCCGAGCGGGTAGAGATACGACCACGCCCGGTAGGGGACCACGACGGGGTCGCGAAACGCCGAGATCCCGTCCTGGACGAACAGGTACACCGAGAGCACGAACGCGATCGTCACGAGCGTTCCCCACGGAACGCCGAGGTAGAGCCGCTCTCGGAGGACGTCCCGCCATCGACGCGGCGAGCCGTCGAGCCGTCTGACGATCGCGATCGACAGCGCGACCGCGAGGACGACGACGAGGATCAGGGCCCCCTCGAGTGGCTCCATCGTCCGGGTGTAGGAGTCCGGCGGTAAATCAGTGTCGCGTCCGTGATGGTTCCGAAACCGATCCGATCGACCCCTCCCGGCAGATCGGTCGACACCTCCGAGGCCGAATCAACGGTCGGCGGCCGTCGCGCCCTCGACGAGCCGACGGCGGTTCGACGACTTCGACGAGCCGACGGCGGTTTGGCGTCAGTCCCCGACGAGCTCCCGGGCGCTGTGACGCCAGGTGCGGACGTGGATCACGTCGAGGTCGAGCAGCGTCGCGACCAGCCCGGCGTCGACGGTCGCGAGCCGCTCGGCCGAGTGGATCCCCGCCTCCGCGAGCCGGTCGGCGTCCGCCGGACCGACCCCCGTGACGTCGGTCACCGGCGTCGGACGGGGCCAGGGACGGTTCCCGTCGGCGGAGTCTCCCTCCAGGGAGTCGGCCCCGTCGGCGTGGTCCGGAGTGTCGGCTCCGGCGACGTGGTCGAGGCTCTGCCAGTCGCCGTCAGCGCTGGCGGCGACCCACTCGCGTTCGGCCGGGCCGAGCCCGCTCACCGCTCGCGATCGGGCCGCGAGATCGCCGTCCGGACGGAACGTCCAGGGCAGGGAGAGCCGCCGCCGGAGGCCGTCGGCGATCTCCTCCTCGAGGCCGGCCTCGCGGAGCTGGCGGAACGACCGCTCCCGGCGACGGACGGCCTCGGGGTCGACGCCTGTGGCGACGAGCGCCTCGCGCTCGTCCGGGCGGAGCGTCGACCTGCCCTCGTCGCGGCCGTCGTCGGACGTCCCCGATCGGTCGGCGATCGGCTCCTCGTTCACGGTCGCCTCTCAGATCACGCCGGCGGGGCTTGAACGTTGTCCCCGCGAACGCCAGCGCTTTGGCCGTCCCGACGAAAGGGACGGACGATGACGGAGATGGTCGACGTCCAGCCGACGACGATCGGCGTCGGGACCGTGATCGCCCTCGTAATCCTGATCTACGGCACCCTGTTCGGGGGGACGATCCTGGGGCTGGAACCGGTTGCGGCGGCGCTCTGGGTGCTCGCGGCGACGTTTCTCGCCGTCGCCCTCCTCCACGGCGCGTACGGCCGGCGGGATCTCGCGGTCGCGTTCGCCGGTGCGGGGGTCGCCCTGGCGACGGTGTTGCGGGCGGGGACCGGCGCGAGGGTCGCTCTCGGACTGGTCGGGCTGGTCGTCGCCGGCTCGTACGTCGCGATGGCGATGGTTCGGGCGCGCCGGAGGGCACGGCCGTCGGCATCGGCCGACGGACCGGGCTGACGCCCCTCGCCGGACGGCTCACCGCGGGAGGTCCTCGGGGGGTCGTCGGTCGGACTACTGCGAGAGGGCCTCGGGCGGTCCGCCGGGGAGCCGACCGCGGTCGTGTGGGGCCTCGAGGTCGAGATCCGGACCGCGGGCGATGATCCGGCTGGGGGTCACGTCCGGATGGGTCGTGTAGTAGTGTTCTTTGATCTGATCCATCCGTACCGTCTCGGCGACGCCCGGCAGCGAGTACAGCTCCCGCAGGTACGGCCAGAGGTTCTCGTACTCGCGGATGTACTGGACGTTACACATGAAGTGTGTGTGGTAGACGTTGTCGAACCTGATCAGGGTGGTGAACATCGCGACGTCGGCCTCCGTGAGCCGATCGCCGGCGAGATAGCGCCGGTCGGCGAGCACCTCGTCCCAGCGATCGAGGGCGGCGAAGAGCTCGTCGATAGCCTCGTCGTACGGCCCCTGCTCGGTCGCGAAACCGGCCCGGTAGACGCCGTTGTTGACCGGTTCGTAGATCTCCTCGATGATCCGGTCGACCTCCTCGCGGTACCCCTCCGGATAGAGGTCGACCTCCCGGTCGGCGACCGCGTCGAACTCGGTGTCGAGGTCGCGCATGATCTCCCGTGATTCGTTGTTGACGATGGTGTCCTCCTCTGTGTCCCAGAGAACGGGGACGGTGACCCGGCAGGTCGCCTCCGGATCGGCCCGGACGTACAGCTCCCGCAGGTAGTCGACGCCGTGGAGCCGGTCGGGCGTACAGCCCTCCCTCTCGGGAGTGAACTGCCAGCCGTCCTCGTCGCGGTAGGGGTCGACGACCGAGACGCCGATCGCGTCCTCGAGCCCCAGGAGCGTGCGGACGAGCAGCGTCCGGTGGGCCCACGGGCAGGCGTAGGAGACGTAGAGGTGATACCGACCGGCCTCGGGACGAAACCGGGCGCCGGGTTCGTCGCGTATCCGATCTCGGAACGTCGTCTCCTGGCGTTCGAAGGCGCCGTCCTCCCCTGTAGCCCGGTATGCGTCCGTCCGCCACTCGCCGTCGACGAGGGTGTTCATGGGGACCCGTTGTGGCGTGACACGTAAATGATCTCGCTAACCCCGGCGTTACCGGTCCGCTTCCGGAGGGACGTCACCGACCTGCTCCCGGGTGATCGATCCCGGTCGGCTACGTACAGGGCAGCGAGGCGAAAGCCCACTGGCCCCGACGGCGGTTCGCGACCGCCCCTCCGACGGCGAGCCTGAATGTAGTCGGCACATACTGAAACCGGCCCGAACGGAAGGCTCGCCCGTTCGAGATGGTGTCACCAGACGCACTCCGGGCGGTGGTCGAGTTGCGCGACGGCGACTCCGAGGCGTTCGAGCCATCGATCGACCTCTCGGGACAGGTCAGCTACCCCGATCTCGAGGCCCACCTCGACGGCCGGGAGGACGATCCCGTCGCCGTCCTCGAGCGGCTGGCCGCCCGGGACGCACTCGACTCCCAGTTCGTCTCGAAGGCCTACGTCTGCCCGGACTGTGATACCGAGGGGATGCAGTACGTCACTGCCTGTCCGGCGTGTGAGTCGATCCACGTGATCCGGAAGGAGGCGGTCGTTCACCCGTCGTGTGGATCGATCCTCGACGTGGCTCCCGAGGACGTCGACGACGGCGTCCGCTGTCCGACCTGCGAGGAGACTATAGAGCGCAAGTGGCTCGACCGGCAGCGTCGACACCGCTGTCACGGCTGTGACAGCTGGATCGACGACCCCGAACACCGGCTGCGGTGTCGGCGCTGTGAGACGGTGTATCCGCCCGATGAGAGCCGCGAGCTGCCGCTGTACCGGTATCCGATGGCCGACGCCGGCGAGCGGTGGCTCGACCGACAGCTCGAGGCACGCCGCTCGCTCGCCGAGGCCCTCGAGTCGAGACGGTACGAGACCGAACTCGACGTGACCGTCTCCGGGAGCCGCGTCCACCTCCTCGCGGAGGATCCGTTGCTCGACGACCGACTCGTCGCCGACGTCCACGACCGGCCGGACGAGACCGACCTCCGTCGGCTCGTCGAGGCCGCGACGGCCGCCGACGCCCGGCCGATGGTGCTCTCGACGGAGGGCTCGTTCGACGAGGCCGCGATAGAGCTGATCGACCGCGAGGACGTCACCGTGCTGACGGCGACCGACGACGGACTCTCACGGACCTCGATGGACGTCGATCAACCGGCAGGGACCGACTCGTTGCTCGACCGGGTGGTCTCCGCGATCGGCTCGCCCGAGCGGTGACGGTTACCGTCCAGTTCGACCCCCGCCGACGCCCGACCGGCCAGTGTTTGGCCCGTTGCCGGTCGACGCCCGACTGGCCAACGTTTAGGTCGACGCCGGCCGAACCCCGACCGTGGACCACGAGCTACTCGGCTGGCCGCCCGACGGACCGAAGCTCCGGCTCGATCACGAGCGGTTCGGCTACGCCGGCAAGTTCGTGATGACGACCACCGGGAAGGCCGTGAGCCGCGACGGCGGGGAGATCGTCGCGGCCGTCGCCTTCGACGAGGACCGGACGGAGCCGTCGACGCTCCGGCTGCGGTACGTCACCGTCGCCCGCGACCGCCACGGGGAGGGGATCGCGCCGTCGCTGGTCTCGTTCGTCCGCGAGCGGGCCGCCGAGCGGGGCTACGACCGACTCGCGATCGCCGTCAACAACCCGTACGCATACGAGGCGCTCTCCAGAGCCGGCTTCGCGTACACGGGCGAGACGACCGGCCTGGCCGAACTCGTCCTCGAGCGACCCGTCGAAGGGTGGTCGCCAGACCGCGACGTCGAGGGAGGGTCGTCCGACGACGACACCGGCGAGAGGACGGACGACGCCGGGGCGGTAGACGAAGATCGCTACCGGGCCGGGCTCCGGGCGTTTCGCGACCGGGAGCTCACCGACGAGGAGGCCGCGTTCGTTCGGCGGCATCTCGGGCGTGGCCGATCCGGACCGCTCGACTGATCAACCCTCGGTCCACTTGATCGAACAGCCACGGGAGGGGAGCCACTCGAGGTCGACGGGGTCGCCGGCGAGGACGGCGTCGATCGCCTCCCGGATCGGGAACTCGGTCGGCTCGTCGTCGGGGTTCGGGGCGTCGTCGAGCCGGCCGTGGTAGACCAGCTCGAACCCGTCCTCGCGGTTCGCAAAGAGGAACGGATCGGGGGTACACTCCGCGCCGTAGGCGGCGGCGACCTCCTGGGACTCGTCCCGGAGGTAGGCGTCGTAGGCGATCGTGCCGTCGGCGACGTACTCGCGCATCTTCTCGAGGGAGTCTTCGGGATACTCCTCGGCGTCGTTCGGGTTGATCCCGACGACCGAGACGTCCTCGTAGCTCGCGGCGAGGTCGTTCAGGAGGTCGAACTTCGCTTTCGCGTACGGGCAGTGGTTGCAGGTGAAGACCACGAGCAACGCCGCGTCGTCGGCGAACGTCTCGAGGGAGTATCGCTCCCCGTCGACGCCCGGCAGGTCGAACGGTTCGGGGGCGTCTCCGGCCTCGAGCGTGGAGTCGGATTCCTGTAGGACCATAGGGGGGATACGTTCCGGTGCGGCCTAAATCTACGGGACGGCCCGGACGGGGCGTCCCGCCGCCCAGTACCAGTAGCCGACGACGGCGACGAGGACGACGAGCCCGCCGAGGAAAAAGAGCAGTCCGGGCGGGAGCGTCGTCACGGCGTCGGCCGCCTCGACCGGGCCGTCGGTCACCAGCGTGACGTTTTCGGGGTCCGCGTCGTAGACGTCGTCGGTCCTCGGCTCCTCGATCGGTTCGGTCTCCGGCGTGTCCTCTTCGATCAAAGCGTCCTCGTCGTCGGTCGGGGCGTCGTCGGTCTCGACGTCTTCTTCGGTCTCCGGGGGTTCGTCGTCGACGTCCTCTTCGTCGGTCGGGGGTTCGTCGTCGACGTCCTCCTCGTCCGGATCGTCGAAGATGCCCACGTCGTCGGCCTCCTCGTCGTCCGCGGTCGGGTCGTCCGGATCGTCCCCCGTCGGGTCGTCCGGACCGTCTGCCGCCGGATCGTCCGGGTCCTCCGCCGTCGGATCTTCCTCCGTCGGGGCGTCTTCGTCCGCGTCGTCGACGGCGAACGGCTCCTCGGCCGGGGACTCCCCGTCGGCCACCTCGACGCGTTCGGGGCCGAAAAACCGGTCGGCGAGCGCCTGGACGAGCAGGCTCCCGCCGGCCAGCGCCGCGACGCCGCCGAGGAATCGCGAGAGCGCCTCGCGGAGCCGGCCGGCTTTCGTCTCGTCCCCGGTGACGATCAGCGGGCCGTTGGCGGGCGCGTAGACGCTCATCTCGTTGCCCCGCGAGGAGTACCAGGTGTCGACGACCTCGACCAGCCCCGCCTCCTCCAGTTTCTCCAGGTGATAGCGGACGTTCTGGATCGAGGAGTCGACCGCGTCGGCGACGTCACTCGGCGTGGCCGGCTCCTCGTTCAGGCGGGCGTAGATCCGTCGGGCGGTCGTCGAGGAGAGCGCCGCGAAGACGGCGTCGGCCTCCTCGTCCTCGAGTCCGACGACCCGCGGTGGACCCTCCTGGCTCGGGGTCTCCGAACGGAGGGGGAACAGACGGGCCATTGGGTTATCCACGGGTTGTTCGTCGAGACCTATACCCCTTTCCGTGGGTGAAACGTGCGTTTTAGCTTCGAAAACCGCCCGAGTGAAGCCCCCTCGGCTGATGTTGATCCGATCGGCCAAAATGAAAAATAAATCTCTTCGGAAACCGGTACCGAACAGTAAGAATTTAAAACGTCTGGCCGTGAGTGGATTCCATGAATCGGCTCGAACGCGTGGCGTGGCCTCTCGCCGCGCTCGTACTGGTCGCGTTGACGATTCCGTGGTTCCTCTGGGGATCGACGACGGTCGTCGCCGGCTTCCCGATCTGGCTGTGGTGGCACGTCGGCTGGATGCTACTCGCCTCACTCGTCTTCTGGCTGTTCGCGACCCGCGCCTGGGGGCTCGGGATCGAGCCCTCCGAGCGGGCCACCGGCTGGGGTGATCGGCCGTGACCCTCGCCGTCCAGCTCGGGATCATCGTCGGCTACCTCCTGGTCGCGCTGGCTGTCGGGCTGGTCGCCTACCGGCTGAGCGAGCGTACGGCGGAGGACTTCTACCTCGCGAGCCGGACGTTCGGCACGGTCGTTCTCCTGTTTACGACGTTCGCGACGTTGCTGTCGGCCTTTACGTTCTTCGCCGGCCCGAACGTCGCCTACCAGGCCGGTCCGGAGTACATCCTCGTGATGGGCCTGATGGACGGGATCATCTTCGCGATCCTCTGGTACGTCGTCGGCTACAAACAGTGGCTGCTCGGCCGCCAGCACGGCTACGTCACCCTGGGGGAGATGCTCGGGGACCGCTTTGGCTCCCGACGGCTCCGCGGGCTCGTCGCCGCCATCGGCCTCCTCTGGCTGTTCCCGTACGTGATGCTCCAGCAGGCGGGTGCCGGCACCGCCCTCGCGGCGCTGACCGACGGGGCGGTCCCGTACGCCGCGGGCGCCGGATTGATCACCCTGTTTATGATCCTCTACGTCGTCGTCGCCGGGATGCGCGGCATCGCCTGGACGGACACCCTCCAGGGGGCGTTCATGCTCGTGATGACGTGGCTGTCCTTTCTCTGGGTCGTCGTCGTCCTCGGCGGGCCGGGTGCCGCCACCGGAACGCTCGCCGCCTCCGACGTCGGGACGGAGTTTCTCGGCCTCGGCAGCGACTTCTACTCGCCACAGTGGATGCTCTCGACGGCGATCGTCATCGGCTTCGGCGTCGCGATGTTCCCGCAGGTCAACCAGCGGTTCTTCGTCGCGGGCTCCGAACGCGTGCTCAAACGCTCCTTTGCGCTCTGGCCGATCCTCTGTGTGCTCCTTTTCGTCCCCGCGTTCGTCCTCGGCTCGTGGGCCCGCGGACTCGGCCTCGAGATGGGGGCCGACGGCAACATCCTCCCGGTGATCCTCGCGGAGTACACGCCCGTCTGGTTCGCCGCGCTCGTGATCGCCGGCGCGATGGCCGCGATGATGTCCTCCTCGGACTCGATGTTGCTCTCGGGTTCGTCGTACTTTACCCGGGACCTCTACCGGCCGTTCGTCGACGACGGGCTGACCGAGCGACGGGAGGACACCATCGCCCGGCTCGTCGTCGTCGCCTTCGCGCTCTCGACGTTCGTCGCGAGCCTCTATAACCCCGCCACGCTGTTCGAGCTCGGCGAGGCCGCCTTCTCCGGGTTCGCCCAGCTCGCACTGCCCGTCATCGTCGCGCTCTACTGGCGGAAGACGACCCGTCGGGGAATCACCGCCGGCATCGTCGGCAGCCAGGCCTTTTACCTCTCGAGTCTCTTTACCGCGACGGTGCCGTCGACGTACGCCGGCTGGACGGCGGGTATCGTCGGTATGTTGCTCGGATTCGTGCTCACCGTCGGCGTCTCCGCGCTGACCGCCCCCGACGCCGACGAGCGTCGGGCGATCTACTTCGAGGGAATGCGTGCGGACTGAGTCGAGCTGTCGGTCGTATTCCTATCGGCCACCAGATCACTCCGTCGACGTCTCCCTGTCGACGCCGGGAAGGTGTATCTACTCCGATGTCAATCACGGGTCCGTTACAGTCCCGAACCTGTTTATGTTTCGATAGGTTTACGGATTCCAACCGAGTACCGTCGGTACATGTACTCCGGCTCCCGGGAGTGGCTCCACCTCGGCGAGGACGAGTCGGTCGTCTTCGAGAGCCGGCCACACCCGGTCGCGATGGGATGGGGGCTGCCCGCGGGCCTCCTCGGGGGGCTCGGCGGGCTCGTCCTCGCGGGGTGGGCGACCGCGGAGGGGTGGACCCTCGCGCTGACGATCCTCGGCTTGCTCGCGGCGCTTGTCGGGTTCACCGTCGTCGGCGTCCGCTACCTGCTGTGGACGAACACCCGCTACGTGATCACGACCGCCGAGCTCTACGAGAAACGCGGGGTGTTCAGCCGCGACGTCACCCAGTTTCGCCTCGACCGCATCCAGAACACGAGCCTCCGGCAGTCGGCGGTCGGCCGGCTGCTCGGCTACGGCGAGCTGACGGTGTACACCGCCGGCTCCGGCGACCCGGAGCTGACCTTCGAACGGCTCGCCCGGCCCGCCCGGGCGAGTGCCGTCCTCTCCGAACAGCTCGGTGGCGACCGCGCCCCGGCCGACGAGCGCTGAAGGAAACGCCTTTGTCCGGTCGACCCTCGTCTCCGTCCGATGGAAGTCGCCGAGGTCCTGCCCGAGTTCGCTGAGGCGTTCCCGTTCGAGGAGTTCAACCGGATGCAACGGGAGGCTCTCCCCGTCCTGCTCGACTCCGAGGAGAACGTCGTCGCGAGCGCGCCGACCGCCTCGGGGAAGACCGCGCTCGCGGAGCTGGCGATCTGTGAGAGCCTCGCTGCGGGAGGAACCGCGCTCTTTGTCGCCCCGCTGCGGGCGCTGACCAACGAGAAGGAAGCCGACTGGGATCGATTCGAGGCGCTCGGCTACTCGGTGTACGTCGTCACCGGTGAACGCGAGCTGAACCCCCGCCGGGCCCGCCGTGCTGACATCCTCGTGATGACCCCAGAGAAGCTCGACTCCGCCACTCGGAAACACGACTCCAGACGGTACGGCTTCGTCACCGACGTCGACGTCTGTGTGATCGACGAGGTCCACCTGCTCGACGCCGACCGCCGCGGCTCGGTTCTCGAGGTGACGGTCTCCCGGCTGCGACGGCTCTGTGAGCCCCGCATCGTCGCGCTCTCGGCGACGATGCCCAACGTCGACGACGTGGCGGCCTGGCTCGACGCCCCGCCGGAGACGACCCTCGAGTTCGGCGAGGAGTACCGCCCCGTCGAGCTCAACGCCGGGGTGCGGACCTACACCCACGGCGAGAACTCCTTTGCCGACAAGTACCGCCGGCTGTACCGCGCGCTCGACCTCGCCGAGCCCCACCTCCGGGAGGACGGCCAGGCGCTCGTGTTCGTCTCCTCGCGGGGAGACACCGTCCGGGCCGCCGAGAAGGCAAGAGACGAGCTCGCGGAACGGGACCTCCGGATCGGCCCACGAGGGGACTACGAGTTCCACGCGGAGACCAAAGACCTCCTCGAGAACGAGACCCTCAGAAACTCCGTGCTCGACGGCGTCGCCTTCCACCACGCGGGGCTCTCGAAGTCGGACAAGGACCTGATCGAGCAGTGGTTCAAGGAGGGGACGGTCGAGTTGCTGTTCTCGACGTCGACGCTCGCCTGGGGGGTGAACCTGCCCGCACGCTGTGTGATCATCCGCGATACGAAACTCCACGACCCACTCGAGGGCGAGGTCGACATGAGCCCGCTCGACGTCCTCCAGATGCTCGGACGGGCGGGCCGGCCGGGGTACGACGACGTCGGCTACGGCTGGGTGATCTGTGACGGGGCGGACGCGGAGAAGTACCGCCGGCTGCTCGTCGAGGGCAAGGAGATCGAATCGCGGCTGGCCGAGAGCCTCGACGCCCACCTCAACGCCGAGATCGCGATGGGGACGATCGCGGACCTAGAGGACGTCATGGAGTGGCTCGAGACCACCTTCTACTACGTTCGTGGCCAGTCGAAACCCGAGGAGTACGATTTCCCGAACCTCCGTCGGCGCGTTCGTGACTGCGTCGAGCGGCTGGTCGAGGAGGGGTTCGTCGAGACCGGGCCGGAGCTGTCGATCGAGGCGACCCCCCTCGGAAACCTCGCCTCGCGGTACTACCTCAGACTCGAGACCGCCGTCGGCTTCGGGGCCGTTTGCGAGCGCGAGGAACTCTCCGCGGACGACCTACTCCGGGCGGTCGCCACCGCCGCCGAGTTCGACTCCGTCTCCGCGAGACAGGCCGAGCGCGAGGCGATCGGGTCGGCGCTCGCCGGCACGGCACTCGGCGACGCCGACGAGCTCGACGCCGGCAGCCGGAAGGTGCTCGCGATCCTGTGGCTCTACGCCGAAGGGCGCTCCCTCGGGGAGCTCGGTAGCGACGCCTGGGTGATCAGACAGAACGCGTTGCGGCTGCTGTCGGCGCTACGGGCGTTCCTCGAACGGTTCCACGGCCCGGCCGCGGCGAACCTCGCGCGCCGGCTCGAGGCCCGGATCGAGAACGGCGTCGGCGAGGGGGCCGTCGGCCTGACGGCGATCGACGGCGTCGGCTCCGGCCGGGCGAGCAAGCTCGACGCGGAGGGGCTCTCGACGCCCGGCGCCGTCGTCGAGGCGGGGATCGACGGCCTCGTCGCCGCCGGCC
>LKNG01000056.1 GCA_001564115.1 Natrialbaceae archaeon Tc-Br11_E2g8
GAGTTCGTGTCCGGGTTTGAGTGCGAGTTCGACAGCCTCGGCGTCCCCGGCCGAAGCCGTGAACCTTCGCCGGACAGCGTTACCGGTCGTCTTCCGGCCCGAACTCGAAGTGGTTGAACGGCTGCATCCGCCGGCGTTTGACCAGCTCCGAGCTCTCGATCTCGAGGCCGAGCGCGTGGAGGTCGTCGGCGATCCGGGCGACGTCGGTCGTGCTGGTCGCGACGACCTCGACGTGGACGTTCCGCCGGCCGGTCATCATCTCCCGGAGGTCGACGACACCCTCGACGGCGACCGCCTCGTCGGCGAGTTCGGTTCGGTCGGTCGCGGCCGCCGTACAGATAAACAGCATCCGCAAGGGGAGGTTCGCCGCCTCGTAGTCGATCTCGGGGTGATAGCCCCTGATGACCCCGTCGCGTTCGAGCCGGTCGATCCGGTTGCGGACGGTGCTCGGGGAGACGTCGACGTCCTCGGCGATCTCGGCGGCGGTCACGTCCCGGGCGTCCCGCTGGAGCATGTGGAGGATCCCGCTGTCGACGTCGTCGAGTTCGATCGGCATACGCCCGGTTGGCCCGGAGCCGTAATGTAGTTGCTGTCGACCCGTCGAGGAGTTCACCCCGAACGCTGTCGACCGGCCACCTCCACCGAGGAGGGTCGTCCTGATCGACCGACCACTTCCACCGAGGAGTTCATCCGGATCGACCGGCCGCCTCCACCGAGGGAGTTCACCCGGATAATCACAGTAAGGTTATAGGGGATCGGTACGAACGGGCGAACGGCACGGGGAGGAAGGGTCCCAACCAACCGTCCCTCCGTGCCGCTTCTCGGAGGGCGTGGTGCCGTCTCGCTACGCAGTCTTCCCGTGATCCCCGACGGCCGCGAGTGTCTCGGTTTCGTGACTCGACAGCCGCGAGCGCCGATCACTCGAGGGTCGCCGGGAGCGTCTCGCGATTCTCCACCAGCACCTCGAGCAGCGGTTCGATCTCCGCGAACTGCGGGCCACGCGTCACCGTCCCATCCTCGCGGTCCCAGTCGACGTAGCCGGCGTCCTCGAGTCTGGGCAGGTGGACGTGTACCAGTTCGATCTCGGTCGTTCGGTCGTCCCGCTCGGCGAGCTCACCGGTGCCTCGCGGGTTGTCCCGTCGCAGCGTCAACAGCGTCCGCCGCCGGTGTACGCTCGCGAGCATCTCCAGGTGATCGTCGATGGGTCGGTTCACGCTGTGATTCACACCACGGCTATCGTGAAAAATATCTATGGTTTTCCGAACTACATTGCGTTTGATTAAACGGGTGAATCGCCTCTGATGGCCGTGAATCCGGACGAGCGCCCGGTCAGCCCGTCGGCTCGCGGTCTGCCCCTTCCTTCCACTCGCCGAGTCCCGATGGGTCGAGGTGGACGTGGGCGTCCCCGACCTCCTCGACGCCCCGGAGCTCGTCGACGAGTTCGGTCTCGACGTCGTGGGCCTCCCGGAAGGAGAGGTCGCCGTCGACCTCGACGTGGACCTCGACCTCGAGGACGGTGCCGTCGTAGAAGACGGTCAGGTCGTGGACCCCCCGCACCTCGGGGTGGGCCCGCAACGACTCGACGATCCGCCCGCGCCGGTCGGGGTCGGGGGCGGCGCCGACGAGGTAATCGAGGTTCTCCCGGCCGATCCGGAGCCCCTGGCCGATCACGAGCAGGCTGACGAGTGCGCCGGCGACGGCGTCGAGCGTACCGACGCCGAGGGCGACGCCGACCACCCCGACGGCGGCGGCGACCGAGGTGTAGATGTCGTTGAGACAGTCGATCGCGAGCGCCGACAGCGCCGTCGAGTCGAGCGTCTCGTTGATCCGGGTCGTGTAGGCGTAGACGAGGTACATATCGACGATCGCGAACGCGAGCGCGCCCAGAAGGAGGTAGCTAAACCGGACCTCCGGGCCGTGGCTCAGCGCCATCGCCGACTCGTACAGCAGGTTGAGCCCGAGCAGGACGATCACGGCGCCGACGAAAAGCGCCGTCAACGGTTCGATGCGCGCGTGGCCGTGTGGGTGGTCCGCGTCGGGCTCGGCGAACGACCGGCCACCCCAGACGAGCACGACGACGCTCGCGACGAGGTCCGCGACCGAGTGGGCCGCGTCCGCCAGCAGGGCCACCGAGCCGAACGCGAGCCCGACCGCTCCCTCGACGACGATCTTCGCCGCGTTGCCGACGACGTTCGCCCACGACGCCCGGGCGAACGCTCGGCGTCCCTCGGCGTCCGACACGGCCGAATTAGAGTCGATCTAAACTTCACTCTTGCGGTCGACGGCGGAGTCCACAACGCTCTTTAGCTCCTCGTGAGTAGCCGCAGCCGGGCGATGGGGCCCGCCCGAGCCAACCGCCGGACACCCGGCTGACGGTCCCTCCCCGATCGGCAATGTCAGACCCCATCGCACGAGTCGAGACCGTCACCGTGATCGCCGCCGGCGGCTTCGTCGGCGCGAGTCTCCGACATCTCGCCCTCGGCTCGCTCGCGGACGTCCACGCGATCACGCTCGCGAACGTCGTCGGCTGCTTTCTGCTCGGCCTGGTAGTGTACGGGATCGAACACGTCGGCGCCGTCGGCCGCCACACGCGTCTGTTCTTGACCACCGGGACGCTCTCCTCGCTGACGACCTACAGCGGCTTCGCCGCCCAGGCCGCCCTCGCCGGCGGCCCGCTCGCGACGACGGGCGTCGTCGGCGTCAACTACGGGCTGGGGTTTCTCGCCGTCCTCCTCGGCCGGTCGCTGGCCCGCCGGGCCGGGGGTGAGCGGCCGTGATCGACGGCTGGCTCGGGCCGGCACCGCTCGTGGGGATCGGTGGGGCCGCCGGCGCGGTGGCCCGCCACCTCGTCTACCTCCGCCTCGACCGGGGGACGTTCCCGGCGGCGACGCTCGCGGTCAACGTCCTCGGCAGCCTCGCGTTCGGGCTCTTGCTTTTTTCCGACGTCGGCGAGTCGGCGATGGCTCTCGGCGGCGTCGGCTTCTGTGGGGCGTTCACCACGTTCTCCTCGTTTTCGGTCGAGACGGTCGGCCTCTGGGAGCGCGGCGAACGCCGGACCGCCGCCCTCAACGCGGGCGCGAACCTCGCGCTCTCGCTTTCGGCGGTCGGCCTCGCGTGGCTCGTCCTCGCGGTCGGTGGCTGAGCCGTTCACGAGGCGAGCTCGACCGTCGACAGTAGGGATCTAGGTCGTCGGCCGTGGCGGTCTGCCCGTCGGCCCCGGCAATTTCTCGACGGGAAATCCGTACGAACGGATAAGTGGGTGCCGATCGAGAGTCGACCCGTGTCCCGAATCGTCAAGCTCACGGTCGCATTGCTCGCAGTCGTCCTCCTCTGGAAGTACCTCTCGGGGGACGAGGAGTCGGACGTCGAGTACGAGCCGATCTCCTGACCGAACGGCTTAGGCCGCTGGCGTCACAACTCCGGCCATGTACGGCGTCGTCACGCGAAACGAAGAGGAGGTCGGCTGGCCGGAGTTCGATCGCGGCTTCTACGAGGTCAAAGACGTCACCGGCCGGTCGGCCGACCCCATCCCGGGGGCGGTCAACATGGTCTCCTGTTTCGGCGACAACGCGGCCGCGGACGCCGACCCCTCGCTCGTGCCGGTCGACGAGGCCGGCCG
Source organism: Natrialbaceae archaeon Tc-Br11_E2g8 (assembly GCA_001564115.1). Lineage (GTDB taxonomy): Archaea > Halobacteriota > Halobacteria > Halobacteriales > Natrialbaceae > Tc-Br11-E2g8. Next base: position 3,620 of record LKNG01000056.1, read on the forward strand.
GCCCGCGACCCGCGAACGCCCCTACTTCGACTGGGACTACGTCTGTCCGAGCCGTCCGGAGTACCGCGAGGGGTTACTCGAGATCGTCGACGACTGCGTCGCCGAGAGCGGCGACCTCCGGCTCGACGACGTCGGCTTCCCGCGCGGGGAGTACTGTCACTGCGAGGCCTGCCGGGAGGCGTTCGCCGCGAGCGACCACGAGGAGCGGTCGACCTGGCGGGCGGGGGTGATCACGGAGTTCGTCGCGGCGGCGGCCGACCGGATCCCCGGCCGGACCTACCTCACCCTCTACCCCGACCCCTATCCGGGACACCTCCACGAGCGTGTCGGCCTCGATCTGTCGGCCGTAGAGCCCCACGTCGACGAGTTCGTCGTCCCCCTCTACGACCTCGAGTACGCGACCACCTACTGGCTCGAGACGATCGCCCGGGGGTTCGAGAGCGCCCTGGAGACGCCGTTCTCGATCGAACTGTACGCCGTGAACGTCGACGTCGAGAACCTGATCCACGCGACGGAGGTCGCCGCGGCCTACGGCGAGAGCGTCCTCTTTGGCTACGACGCCGGCACCGCCCGGGCGGCGATCCGGCGGATGCGCGCGGACGCGAGGGAGGGGGTCACCCACGGCGAGCCGGACGGGGGGTGACCCCGACTCACGCCGTCGGACCGATCCGGCGGCGTCACTCAGTCCGGGACCGACGGACGGTCCCGTCGGCTCGTTTTGACCCTTCGGAGTCGTGGACGACGACCTCGCCCGGGTCGACGTCGACGGGCTCGTAGGCCTCCCGGAGGGCGATCGCCTCCTCGAGTTCGCGGATCGCCCGCCGTTTCAGCGCCCGGGCGAGTTCCTCGGCTTCGGCCCGCGGGATCTCCCGACCAAGCCCCTCACACTCGTGGGCGCGGACGGGGCCCTCCCGGTCGACGACCTCCCCCATCGGCTCCCCCGGCGCGTCGTCGCCGAGGACGACGCTGAACGGGTAGGTCCGACAGATCAGCGGCCGGTTCGCGTGGACGGTGCAGGCGCCGACGCCGTCGTCTTCCTCGTAGAAGACACAGTCCCCACAGCCGTCGGTCGCGAGCGCCCACTCGAGGGTCGCCCCCGTCGGCCCGTCGGACCCCTCCTCGAGGCCGTAGGGCATCGGCCGGGCGACGTCCCGCCAGTCGTAGGCGGGATCGAGCTCCCGGATCTCCCGAACCTCGTCGGGGAACACCGTCGCGGTGTGTTCGTCCTCGCCGTGGCCCCGACAGCAGGCTCCACAGCGGGTGCACTCGAAGCCGATCGACTCGACGGCGTCGGCGATGGCCTCGACCGACAGCTCGCGGGCCCGGTCGAGTTCGGCCTCGAGGCTGGTCACACCCCTCGAAGGGGCGCGCCGGTCAAAAGCCCGCCGCTCCCCGGAGGCCGTTCCGTCAACCCCCCCGTTTCGACTGCACAAACAGACATTCACAGCGTCAGACGATGTGAAACTCTTTTTGTTCGGAACGATCGCCCGTCCGTTCGTTCCCCGACCGCGGCCCCGTCAAGAGGTTTTTCGGGCGATCTCCGACGGCACCCTCCGTCCCCCGGTCTGGACGATGGGACGGACGGCGTCGACGGGGGGCCGGCACGCTCCAGACGAAACGGTGGTTCACGGCCCGGAGACGCCCGATCACGGCCCGAGAACGCTCGCTACCGGACGGATCGGCGCTCGCCGCGACGACTACGGACCGGAGCCCGCCCCGACGGCCCCCTCCCGGGCCGCGGTGCCGGCCGCGGTCCGACGACCGAGCAGGGCGACCACGAGGGCACCGACGCCGACCAGAGCGCCCGCGGCGCCGAACGCGACGACGTAGCCACTCGCCGCCAGCGTTCCACCGAACAGGCCGCCGAGCCCCCCGGCGAGCGCCACGAGCGCGCCGTAGACGCCGAGAGCCTCCCCGCGGATCGCCGGCGGGGAGAGGCGACTCACCAGCGTCGCCGCGGTCACCGCGATCACCGCCCACGTGATCCCGACGAGGACGAACACGGCCCCGAGGGTGAGAGAGCCGACGACGCCTCCCGCGCCGAGGAGGACGACGGTCGGGAACGCGAGGCCGCGACCGAGAAGCGCCACCGCCTGGAGGACGGTCACCTCGTACCGGCGGGCGAGCCTCCCCGCCCAGCCGAACGCGACCGCCGCGCCGACGTTCAACAGCAAGTAGAGCGCGAAGACGCCACTCGAGTCGTACCCCACGTCGCCGAGGTACGCCGGCAGGGGGGCAAAGAAGACCCCGAACCCGGTGAAAACGAGCAAGACGGCACCGAAGTAGATCGCCAGATCGGGGGTAAACCGGGCGACGAACCGCCGCGGGTAGAGCCGACGAACGTCGATCCGACCCGGCGTGAACGGGAACGCCGCCCCGCGAACGGTGAACCGGTCGGCCTCCCGCACCCGCCGGCGCAGCCGTCGCGGCGACGGCTCCCGGCCCGGCGCCGGATCGGCCGGCAGCTCCCGCGTCGCGACCGCGAACCCGACGCCGGAGCAGGCCGCACAGACGAGAAAGAACAGCCGCTGGGCGTCGACCACCGCGAGAACCGTCGAGCCGGCGGCGACCACGAGAAACCCAACGAGCAAGCCGGCGGCCCAGCCGATCCCCTGGAGCTTGTTCAGCCGGGCGATCCGGTCGGTCCACTCCCGTTCGGGTGCGCCGGCGACGACGAGCAGGGTGAGAACGGGAGTCGCGGCCGCAAACCCCAGCCAGAGGACGGCGTTGAAGACGACGACGAGGGGGATCGAGTCGACGGCCGGGATCGCGACCGCCGTCGTCGCGGTGGCGGCCATCGCCCCCAGGACGAAGACGCGTCGCCTGCCGGTGCGGTCGGCCAGCCGGCCGAAGACGAGCGCGCCGGGGACGCCGACGAACGAGGCCGTCGCGAACAGGATCCCGAGGACGAACGCGTCGCCGCCGAGCTCGACGACGTAGAGCGGAACGGTAAGCGAGGCGCCGCCGAACGCGACCGCCGCGAGCGCCCACGCGTACAGCCACCGATCGGACATGCCGGAGTGCAACCGCCGCGCTGACATAAACGTCCCCTTACCGATCGCCGTCGACGTCCTCTAACACCCCGTCGACGAGGGGTTCGAGCCGCTCCAGCTGGCGTTCCCGGTAGGCGACCAGCATCCGGTGGATGGCCACGTAGCCGACCACGGTGGCGGCGGCGGCGAGGATCAGGTTGCCCACGAGCAGCCGGAGCAGCAGGTCGCCGCCGGCGTCGGCCCCCACCTCCCCCGCCGCGACCCCTTCGACCGGCCCGAGCAGGAACACCCCGATCGCGATGCTGCCCGCGTAGACGCCCCACTTCACGACCGGGTTCAGGACGACCACGGAGGCGAAAAGCGCCACCTTGTTGATCCACGCGAACAGATACGAGAGGACGACGAACACCAGTACGCCGACACCCAGAGTCGGGAGCATCGTGATGAACACCCCCAGCGCGAAGCTGCTGGCGACCGTCCGGGGGCTGTCGGTCCCGTCGAAGGCGGCCCGTACCTCCTCTAGGACTCGTTCGCGATACTCCCCGAGCCGTCCCATCGGAAACTGATACCGACTCGGGCAGTATGTGTCTTCCGGGTCGGACGACACCCGAACCGACACCGACGGGTGCTCGAACTGCGGCCGTCGGCGTCGTGGGTCCGGCGGACGGCATTCGAGTCGCGGCCGTCGGCGTCGTGGGTCCGGCGGACGGCATTCGAGTCGCGGCCGTCCGACGCGAAGCCGCCCGTCTGACGCAAGAATTATACACGTCGCGCGGGTCTCTGTCCCCTATGGGTCTCATGAGCAAGATTCTCGGCGGCGGCCAGTCACGGACCACCGAAGACTACGTCGAACTCGACCTCGACGACGTGAGCACGGAGGCCGACGGGGCGGCGATGCGGGTCCACGTCGCCGAGATCGGCGATCAGCAGTCGGCGATCGAGATCAAAGACGCCGTCTACGACGGCGACGTCGTCATCGCCGACATCACCCGCCTGCGCACCAGCGACAGCACCTCCGAACTCGTCGTCGACGAGCTCCGCCAGGTCGCCCGCGAGGTCGACGGCGACATCGTCCAGAAAGGCGACGACCAGATCATCATCACCCCCACCGGCGTCCAGGTCAGCCGCGAGAAGCTCGGTCGGTAAACTACCTTACCCTACTTCGCTCGGTCTGACGACCTCGCTCGTCGAGTGAGCCGACGGCCGGCCGCGAACGGGGTCGGCCACCGACGCCCTCCACGGCCACGTCGTCAGTCGTCGACGAACTCCACGCCCGTGATTTCGAACCGGGCACCCCCCTCCCTGCCCTCCGTGACGTCGACCGTCCAGCCGTGGGCGTCGGCGACCTGCCTCGCGATCGCGAGCCCGAACCCGGAGCCGTCCTCGCTCGTCGAGTAGCCGGCGGTGAACACCGCCTCCCGGCCGTCCTCGGGGATTCCGTCGCCGTCGTCGGCGACGTAGAAACCACCGTCGAGCTCGCCGACGGTCACCGTCACCGTCTCGCCCCCGTGTTCGACCGCGTTCCGAAAGAGGTTCTCGAGTAGCTGTTGCAGGCGGCTCCGGTCGGCGTAAAACCGGTCGACGGGGCCGATCTCGACTGTGGCCTCGGCGGTCGCGACGGTCCGCCAGCAGCCGCGTGCGAGCGCGTCGAGCTCGACCGGCTCGGTTTCGGTGATCCACTCCCCTCTCCGCGCCAGGTCGAGTAGCTCCTCGATGAGGTCGGCCATCTGGTCGTGTGCCCGCTCGATCTCCGGGACGTGTTCGCTCTCACACGTCTCGGCGAGCAGCTCGAGCCGGCCGCTGGCGACGTTCAGCGGGTTCCGGAGGTCGTGGGAGACGATGCTCGCGAACTCCTCGAGGCGCTCGTTCTGACGCGACAGCTCCGCCTCCCGGTCGCGTAGCTGTTCGGTCCGTTCGAGCTGTTCCAGCGCGGCGGCGACGTTTCCGGCCAGTATCTCCCCGAGCAGGACGTCCCGGCTCTCGAACGCCTCGGGGGTCGGCGAGCCCGCGATCAGGATCCCGAACTCCCCGATCGGGACGTAGAGCTCGCTTCGGACCGGCGTCTCCGGGTTGTAGACGTCGGGATCGTTCCGGACTTCGTCCAGCGCGACCGGCTCGCCCTCCCGGTAGACCCGCCAGGCGATGCTTCCCTCGTCGGTGAACGTCGGCAGCCCCTCGACGAGGTCGAAGACGGCGTCGGTCGCGGCGATCGGGACGAGCCCGTCCCGTCGCTCGTCGTACAGGTGGATGGCGGCCGCCTCGAGGCCCAGGATGTCGTCCGCGGCGGAGACGCCGACCTCGGCAACCGCCTCCCGGCTGTCCGCCGTCACCAGCTCCCGCGTCACGTCGCTGAGCGCCGCCAGCCGGCGCTCGCGTTCGATCCGGTCGGTGACGTCGCGGTAGGTCCAGAGGTGACCCTCCCCCTCCGGGAGTTCGACGGGCCGGTGGCTACGCGCGAGGGTCCTCCCGTCCCGGAGTCGCCACTCCTCGTCGCTGACCGACAGCTGGTCGGCCACCAGCTCGTTCGTCCGCTCGAGAAAGCCGTCCGGTTCGGCGAAGCTCCCGCTTACCTCCTCGGCCAGCCGCTCGCAGTCGGCGCCGACGACCGCCTCCGGCGGGCCGGGCATCCCGAAGCTCTCCAGCAGTCGTCGGTTGACCGCGAGGACGTTCCGCGAGGTGTCCTCGACCAGCACCCCCACCGGGAGGGTCTCGAACAGCGTCGAGAGCAACGCGTTCGTCCGTTCGAGCTCCCGCTCGCGCGCCCGCCGATCGGTCGTGTCCCGGATGACGCCGACGAAGTAGCGATCGCCCCCGTAGTCGGCCTCGCCGAAGGTCACCGAGAGCGGGACCGTCGAGCCGTCCCGTCGCCGTCCCTCGAGTTCGACGTACTCCCACTCGAGGGTCCGTTCGCCCGTCCCGAGATACCGCTCGAGGGCAGCAGTGTGTCGGTCGGCCACTTCGGGGGACATAAGCAGGGTGAGTGACTCCCCGACGACCTCCTCCGGGGCGTAGCCGAACGTCCGCTCGACGGCGGGGTTCACAGAGAGGATCGTCCCCGACTCGTCGACCGTGAGGATGGTGTTCGTCGCCGACTGGACGATCGTCCGGTACCGGTCGAGCTCCTCGCGGCGGCGTCGCCGGTCGGTGACGTCCTGGAACTGCGAGAAGACGGCGACGACCTCGTTCCCGTCGGTGACGACCCGGTTGTGCCACTCACAGACGATCGTCTCGCCGTCGGCGGTGACGTTCTCGTTGACGCTGTGGTAGCCACCCCTGTTCTCGAGGAGCTCGTCGACGACCCCTCCGACGGCGGCCTCGGCGTCCCCGGGGACGATCGCCTCCCATCCCCGGCCCACCAGCTCGGCTTCCTCGTAGCCGAGGATCCCCTCGGCTGCGTCGTTGAGCCGGACGACCTCGAACGCGTCGTCCCACTCGATCACCCCGAGTGGCGACTGCTCGATAAAAAGCGAGAGCCGTTTTTCGCTGGCCTCGAGGGCGCGTTTCGAGCGGTACCGTTCGACGGCGTTCGCGATGCGGTTCGCGAGGACGGTGTACTGGCTCGTCGCTCGTTCTTTCTGGAGGTACTCCGTCACGCCGGCGGAGATGGCGTCGCTGGCCACCTCCTCGGAGCCCCGCCCGGTGAAGAGAACGAAGGGGAGATCCGGCCGGTCCTCCCGGACGATCTCGAGGAACTCGAGGCCGTCGCGTCCGGGCATCTCGTAGTCGGAGACGACACAGTCGACGTCCGTCCGGTCGAGAACCGAGAACCCCTCCCCGACGTCGGTGGCCGTCTCGACGGAAAACCGGTCGTCCTCCCGCTCGAGAAACGCCGCCGTCAGCTCCGTGAAGGCGGGGTCGTCGTCGACGTGGAGGACGGTGATCCCGTCGTCCGGCTCGCTCATTCGTTCGATCGGTTCGAGGGTTGCAGGCCGGACGTAAGTATGTGCTGGCGGACGGACCGACCACCGCCCACCGTGGAACAACTCGATTGTATTCACCGCCCACTGTGGAATAACTCGATTGTATTCACCGCCCACCGTGGAATAACCCGATTGTATTCGTTAGTTATATGCGCCGGTAGACGGTACCGATCACATGGGCTTTAGCGACCGGCTCTTAGAGGAGGGCCAGCACGTCTGGGAGGCACAGTACGAACACCCGTTCGTCGTCGAGCTCGCCGAGGGGAGCCTCGATCCGGCGGCGTTCGAACACTGGCTGCGCCAGGATTATCGGTATCTGCTCGATTACGCCCGGCTGTTCGCCCTGGCCGGGGCCCGCGCCCGCGAGGAGGAGACGATGACCCACCTGCTCGGGGTCGCCCACACCGTCCTCGACCACGAGATGGAGCTCCACCGGGAGTTCGCCGCCGAGTACGGGATCGATCGGGAAGCCCTCGAGGCCACCGAGAAGGCCCCGACGTGTGTCGCGTACACGAGCTTCCTCGTCCGGACCGCCTACGAGGGATCGATCGCCGAGGTGGCCGCCGCCCTCTACCCCTGCATGCAGGGGTATCTCGACGTGGGCGAACACGCCGCCTCCCTCGCGACGGACGAACACCGGTACACGCCCTGGATCGAGACCTACACCGGCGAGGAGTTCCGCGAGGCGACCGCGTGGTGTCGGGCGTTCGTCGACCGCTGTGGCGAGGCGTATCCGGGCGAACACGAGGCCATGCGCGAGGCGTTTCTCACGAGCGCCAAACTGGAGTATCGGTTCTGGGAAATGGCTTACACCCTCGAGGGGTGGGAGCTGTGAGCCCCGGCTCGGTCCCGGACAGCTACGCCGCCTACGCCGACGGCCGGGAGGAGCCACGGTTTACCGACTGGCTCCGCGAGCGGACCGGCTCGACGTGGACGGAGGCGGTCGAACACCCGTTCACCCGGGAGCTCGGCGCGGGGACGCTCCCGACGGACGCCTACGCCGACTACCTTATCCAGGACTACGCGTTCGTCGACGAGCTCGTCGGCACGTTCGGCTTCGCCGTCGGGGAGGCCCCCGGGATGGCGTCGAAACGGCCCCTCGTCGAGTTCCTCGAGGTGGTCACCGACGAGGAAGACGACTACTTCAGGCGGTCGTTCGAGGCCCTCGGGGTCCCCGATTCGCGGTGGCGCGAGCCAGAGCCGACGGAGACGACGCGGGCCTTCCTCGACCTGCTCGGCCGGGCGGCCCGCCAGGGCGGCTACGCCGAGACCCTCGCCGTCCTCGTCCCCGCCGAGTGGGTCTACCGCGAGTGGGCGGTCGCCGTCGCCGAGACGGACGTCGAGCCGGGAGCCGACGGGCCGCCGAGCGCCGGGATGGAGCTTCCCTTCTACTACGCCGAGTGGATCGACCTCCACGCCGTCCCGTCGTTTCTCGCGTTCGTCGACTGGCTCCGTGGCGAGCTCGACCGGGAGGGGCCGACGCTCTCCTCCCGCCGGCAGCGACGCGTCGATCGGCTGTTTCGTCGGACGGTCGCCCTCGAGTTCGCCTTCTTCGAGGAGGCGTTCGGCGATAGTTAGGCTGAAGGCGCGACGGTCCCGAGTCGATCACAATGGATCGAGCGTCCGGCGACGGACGGCTGGCGACCGACGCCGAGAGCGACGGGCTGGTCTCGGTGAGCCGGGAGCTCGCCGACGTCTCCTTCGGCGCCGTCCTCGCGATGGAGGGTACGTCCCGGATCGGCTGGACGACCCCCGACGGGCTCGAGATCGTCGGCCGCGGGGCGGCCTCGCGGTTCGCCGCGACGGGGCCCGATCGGTTCGCCGCGATCCGGTCGACCGCCGAGGAGTGCTTTGGCGCCCTCGACCACGAGGGACCGGCCGAGAGCCGTCCCCGGGCGTTCGGCGGCTTCGCCTTCCACGACGGCCACGTCCCCCAGCCGCCGTGGTCCGGCTTCGGCGCGGCGACGTTCGTCGTCCCGCGGGTACAGCTGACCCGGACCGACGACGGAACCTGGCTGACGGTCGTCGAGGGGGACGCGGAGGCCGCCGCGGCGTCGCTCGACCGGTGGGCCGATCGACTCGAGAGGCTGCCCGCGATGCGCCCGATCGGCTCCCCGCCCGGCGTCGCCAGCGTGCGACCGACGGCGAGCCGCGAGGAGTGGACCGCGGGCGTGCGGACCGCCCTCGACCGGATCGACCGCGGCGAACTCGAGAAAGTGGTGCTCGCACGGGCGGTGTCGGTCGAGCCGAACTCCCCGGTCGACGTCCCCGCGGTTCTCGAACGGCTGCGTCGGCGGTATCCGAGCTGCTACCGGTTTCTCCTCGACTTCGGGGCGGGCGGGACCTTCTTCGGGGCACCCCCCGAGCGGCTCGTCTCCCGGCGGGGACGGACCGTCGAGACCGAGGCGCTGGCGGGATCGGTGCCACGCGGGGAGAGCCCGGAGGTCGACGACGAACACGCCACGCGGCTGCTCGAGAGCGGGCGACTCACGCGGGAACACGGGCTCGTCGTCGAGGCGATCCGCGACCAGCTTGCCCCCCTCGCCACGACGGTCGACGTCGCCGAGCGGACCGTTCGCCGGCTCGCGACCATCCAGCACCTGCGGACGCCGATCGAGGCCCGCCTCGACGGCGACCGTCACGTCCTCGAACTCGTCGAGGCGCTCCACCCGACGCCGGCGGTCGGCGGCCTCCCGCCGGCGACCGCCTGGGAGACGATCCGGCGGGTCGAACCGTTCGACCGGGGCTGGTACGCCGCGCCGGTCGGCTGGTTCGACGCCGACGGCGACGGCGAGTTCGCGGTGGCGATCCGTGCGGGCGTCGCGACCGACGGCGCCGTCACGCTGTATGCCGGCAACGGCATCGTCGCCGACAGCGACCCCGACGAGGAGTGGGAGGAAGTGCAACTGAAACTCCGGCCGATCCTCGACGAGCTCGAATGACCGATCCGAACCGGAACGCGCTGTGGGGTCGCTGTCTCGTCGAGGAGCTGGCCGCCGCCGGCCTCGAGGCGGTCTGTCTCGCCCCCGGCAGCCGCTCGACGCCGCTCGCGGTCGCGTTCGCGGCCCACCCCGAAATCGAGCTCCGCTCACACCTCGACGAGCGGTCGGCGGCGTACTTCGCGCTCGGTCGGGGCCGACGGACGGGCGAGCCGACGGCGGTCGTCTGTACCTCCGGGACGGCCGCCGCGAACGTCCACCCCGCGGTGATCGAGGCCGACCGCGGCCGGGTGCCCCTGCTCGTCCTCACCGCCGATCGGCCCCACGAGCTACGCGACAGCGGTGCGAACCAGACGATAGACCAGGTGAAGCTGTACGGCGACGCCGTCCGGTGGTACGCCGAGCTCCCGGAGCCGGTCGTCGAGGACCGCGCGGTTCGGAGTCTGCGGACGACCGCGGCGCGGGCGTTCGCGGCGACGACGCGGCCGCCGGCCGGCCCGGTCCACCTCAACTGCCCGTTTCGCAAACCACTCGAACCGACGCCGGTACCCGGCGACGTCCCCGATAAGTTCGCCGAGGGTCTCGCCGCCCGGGGTCGCGATGGGCCGTTCGTCGAGAGCCACGCGTCGTCGACGCCGCCGGGACCGGAGGCGGTGGCCCGGCTCGCCGACGCCGTGGAGGCGGCCGAACGCCCGCTCCTGGTCGCGGGGCCGGCGGATCCGGGCGAGCCGGCGCCC
>LKNG01000057.1 GCA_001564115.1 Natrialbaceae archaeon Tc-Br11_E2g8
AAGCGGTCGAGGGACGATGACTTCCGAGGGGAGCTCGCTCACGTCGAAAGAGGAGTTGAACGCGGAGCTGAAAGCCCTCCTTCTGGAGGCCTACAGGAGTGGAATCGACGTGGAAGGCGGCTTCGAATGCCGGAACGGGGTCGAGCATCCCGACTGGGACGTGATCGTCACGGAAGTCGAGAAAACCGACGGTTCGGAGTGACCGACGACGAGGGGGATCGATCGTGGCGGACAGCGGGTCAGTGGGGGAGGAACGCTTCGACGGCGATCGGGTCGAACGTGTGCTCTCGGCACAAAAGCGGCGAGTGTTGCGTGCGCTACTGGACACCCGTGTGATCCCCGCGGATCCGATTCTTCGAGAGGGAGAGGTCCTTCACGCCGAGGAGTATCTCACGGTCTGTTACGAGCTCCACCACGTTCTACTCCCCGAACTGGCGGATACGGAGGTGTCGAGTTCGACAGGTCCGAAGACGAGGTGCGGCGAGGCCCGAGATTCGACGAGCTGTGGCGAGTGCTCGAACGGATCGACGATCACGACGGGTGATCCGGGGAGAACCTCGGACGAACGACACGACGCCCCTCACCGCTCCCGGTTGGCGTCGACGTGTTCGACGAGTTCTTCCGGAGGCTCGGTCCACGCCTCGGCCCGGTCCCGTGGCTCGTAGCCCAGCACGTCCTTCGCGTGCTCGATGTCGTACCATCCGCGTTCGTTCTCGCTTGTCGCGAAGAAAACGCCGAACTCCAGCCCGTCGTCCAGACACGACTCGACCAGCTGCGCCCAGTCGCGCTGTGAGAGCCAGGTTCCTTTCAGGCGTTTCACCTGCGTCTCGTACTCGTCGCTTCCGCGCTCCCAGTCGCCGCGTTCGACGCCCTTCTCGGCGTCGCCGTAGGGGTTGTCGTACGGCGGCTCCCGGATGCTGGCGATGCGGATGGCGTAGAACCCTTCGGGAGCGTCACGACACTCGACGTAGTAGCGACCCCAGTCCTCGCCGAAGGCTTTCGAGGCGCCGTAGTAGGAGTCCGGTCGTTCGGGATCCTCGTGGGTGACGGTCAGATCGAACTCCAGTTCGTAGAGTTCGGGGGCGTGGTCCTCCTCGTACATCCCGGCGGCGTGGATCGAGGAGGCGAACACGAACTGTCCGACACCGGCGTCCGCCGCCGCCTCCAGAACGTTGTGCGTGCCGATCAGGTTGCTCTCCCGGACCTGATCCCAGCTTCCGTCGGTGCTCGGATACGCCGCCAGGTGGACGACCGCGTCCTGTCCGTCGAAGGCCGGTCGGATCGCCTCGTAGTCGTTCACGTCGGCGACGTGGGTGTCGTGATCGGGGTGGTCCGTACGGTCGAGATACGTCAACTCGTGGGCATCCCCCAGATGCATCTTGAGCCCCTCGCCGACCCGTCCGTGTGCACCGGTGATCAGCACGCGCATGCCCCACCATTCACCCGAGCTACGTATGAACTGTGTGGTGGTCGATCGGTACGCCGCCGGCGTTCACCGTCGGAGGTGACCCCGACGCAACCGCGAGCGGGCGGGTCGTGCCGCCGACCGCTCGCGACGGCCCGAAGGAATCGCCGGCGAAACGCTTACTCCCGGCGCGGTCTCCCGTCCCCCATGGAACGCGTCGTCGAACTCCCCGCCGGAGCCGACGGGTGGACGGTCGCAGCCTGGCTCGTCGTCGAGGGCGAGGCGGTGAGTCGGGGCGAGCCGATCGCGACGGTCGAAATCGAGGGTGAGGGGGCCACGACTGACGCCGGGGATGGAGGGGCCACGGCTGACGCCGAGGATGGAGGGGCCACGGCTGACGCCGGGGATGGAGGGATCGCGGCTGACGTCGAGGCCCCGGCGAACGGAGTGCTCGAACGCCGCTACCTCGAGGTGGGCGACGCCGGGCCCCCGGGTTCACCACTGGGAGCCGTCGCAACGGCCGGCTCGATCCTCCCCGAGCGCGACGTGTCCGCCAGCGCCGGCCCGGATCTCTCCGGGATCGCCGCCGTCGGCGGGGTTTCGTGGCCGTTCGACGTCACCGCCGAGTTCGGCGGCGGCCGGGCGCCGACGCCCGTCGACCACCTGCTCGGGGCGCTGGCCGCCTGTCTCGCCGACAGCGTCGGCGTCCAGGCCGACATCCGGGAGGTCGCGTTCGACGGGATCGACGTCCGGGCCGTCGGCTCGCCGGCGGACGGGCCGCTCGAGGCGGTCACACTCGAGGTGACGATCGGGGTCGGGCCGGGGGTCGACGACGCCACCGTCGAGCGGATCGTCGCCGGCGGCGAGCGGAGCTGTCACGTCGCGGCCTCGCTCCGGGAGGACCTCGAGGTGGAGGTGAGCTGGAGGCGAGAGTGAGCCTGGAGCCCCAACGAGACCACCACGGGCGAACGGGACGACTGCCACCACGAAGAACGGGACGACTGTCACCACGAAGAACGGGACGACTGTCACCACGGACGAACGGGGCGACTGCCACCACGGACGAACGGGACGACTGTCACCACGAAGAACGGGACGACTGTCACCACGGACGAACGGGGCGACGGTGGCCGGATCGTCACCGCGGCTCGGCGACGACCGCGAGGTGGTCGGCGTGGTAGGGTTCGAGCCGACGCCGCTCGAGGAGGGCGTACTCGGCGGCCAGCTCGTCCGTGATCTCCTCGAACACCGCGGCGGGCTCGCGGGCGACGTCCTCGCTTCTGGCTTTCACCGCGAGCAACAGCCGTCCATCGTCGGCCAGAAACCGGCGGTTCTCGAGGGCGACCCGGGCCTGTCCCCGGGTGGCGACGTCCTGGACGATCGCGTCGACGCCGGCCTCGACGACGTGGGCGTACGTCTCCGGCCGGCGGGCGTCCTTCAGGAGCGGGAACAGTCGGGGCCGGGAGGCGGCGACGGAGAGCAGGTCGCGGGCGGGCCGTGGGGCGAACTCCACGGCGTAGGTCGGGCCCGCGAAGTCGGCGACGTGGCTCACCGTCGTCCCGCTGGCCGCGCCGAGATAGAGGACGCGCTCGCCCCCCTCGAAGGCCGTCTCCATGCCGAGTTCGAGCATCGCGCCGAGTTTCGACCGGGCGGGGTTCCAGGCGCGCCACTCGCCGTCGGTCGGCTCGCCGTAGACCGGCTCTCCCCGGGTCGCGAGCCGCTCGCGGCCGTCGACGACGCGTCGCTCGACGCCGGCGGGCAGCTCACTCGACATCGCCGATACCCCCGTCGGCGTTCGGCCCGCCCGTCGCCGGGCCGTCGTCCGTGTCTCCGGCCGCCGGACCGTCGTCCGTGCTTCCCGCTGCCGGACCGTCGTCCGTGCTTCCCGTCGCTGGCCCGTCGTCCGTGTCTCCGGCCGCCGAACTGTCGTCTGCACGGGCCCGGATCGTCGCCAGCCGGTCGGCCAGCTCGCCCTCGAGCTCGGGGCGGCGGTCACCGGAGTAGTGATCGATCCGGGCGGCGATCGCGAGCTTGCCGGCGAGCGCGCGGGCGGCCGAGCCGCGGTCTTCGGCCCTGGTCCCCCGGACCGCCTCGTGGGTGAAGATGACGCCGTGTTTCGGCGACGGGGCGTGTCCCCGGAGGTGAGCGAACAGCGCGTCCTCGGCGCCGAGGACCTGGATCGTTCCGCTCGGCTTCTTCGCCAGCGTCTCGAGGCCGCCGGCCAGCGAGAGCAGCCGAGCGGCGAGGACGGGGCCGGCCAGCGCCGAGAGGTTTGGGGCGACCTCCGGCGTCCGCGTCTCGACGAACGACTCCAGGCGGTCGGCCTCCGCCGCGAGGTCGGCGACGCGGCGTGCCAGGCCGGCGAACGGCTCCCCGTCGGCGTCGGCGGCCAGCTCCCGGGCGTACTCGATCCCCGACCCCCCGCCGTCGACGGTGCCGGCCCACTCGGCCAGCCGCTCGGCGAGCTCGTTCGCCGTCCGGCGACAGTCGTCCATCGCCCGAACGGCGTGTTTCACCTGCTGGTCGTCGGCCGCCTCGCGCTCCCGGACCGCCCGGCGGGTCGCCCGCGTCGTCGCCTCGTGGAGCCGATCGTAGTACGCCCCCTCGTCGGTGGCAAAGCCCGCCTCGACGGCCAGTCGCGGCCACGGGCGGGGGGTCTCGGTTCCGCCCTCGGCGATCGCCTCGGCCCCGGGCTCGTCCGGCGCCAGGCCGGCGAACCAGCCCTCGCCGGCGGGATCGGTCTCGTCGGTCATTGCCGGCGATAGCCGCCGCGCTCGTATATGCGTTGCCGACGAGTATCGTTGGGCGAGCGTGCGTTGGACGAGTATGCATTGCCGACGAGTATGCTATGCATTGCCGACGAGCGTGCGTTGGACGGGCCCGCGAAGACGGAAAAGGCGTCCCCCGGAGAGGTGCGTGTGAGCCGATACCAGGGCCGGGAAACGGTTAAGACGGCGGAAGCCGAGGTCGTCACCAGCGGCTCCGACACGACCGATCATGATGGCCCCCTCACACGAAACGCTCCGTTCGCCCGGATCGGGGAGCGGAGCGTCCGGACGTGGCGTGGGAGGGGCCTCGAATCGGTCTCCGACGCAGATCGGAACCCCCGTCCGCGCCAACTAGGTCCTTTCTCCGGCCGGACGGGCTGTGGGGTTTCCACGCGGTTCGCAGTTCGTTCGCCGGAAGGTCCTCGCGCGGGCACGCCTCCGTGTGACGCCGAGAGGCGTCGTGGACAGGGCCGTGCCCCCGAGTTCGAGCCTCGGCGGAGGCCTATGACACGAGACCACCGCACCGTCCGGACGCGGGTCGCCGTGCGCGTTCCGCTCGGCGCCGCCGGCGACCTCGTCGACGGTGCCGTCTGCGTCGTCGAACGGCTGGAGGCGGTCGACCGGGCCGAGGAGGTGTCCGTCTGCGGCATCCAGCCCGGCATGAACGACACGGTCGTCGAGCTCGAGGGGCGGCTCCGACTGGTCGGCGATCCGGAGCTCCCCGCCGCGAGGCGGGCGCTGGCCGAGGGCGTCGGTGTCAGGGACGTCGCGGAGCTGGAGGCCGTCGATCCGGTCCCGGCGTGAGCACACGGCCGACCGTTTAGGGCCACCGAGCCACGAGAGGATACGGCCGACCGTTTAGGGCCACCGAGCCACGAGAGGACACGGCCGGCCGTTTACGGGCCACCGAGCCACGAGAGCGTGTAGAAACCGACGGCGATGACGAGGCCGACGCTCGCGATGAGCGGGAAGGCGACGCCGATGCCGCCCTCGGTAGCGACGTAGCCGAAGATCGCGGGGCCGGCGGCGCTCCCGGCGGAGGAGGCGGTCTGGGTCACCCCGAACAGGCTCCCGCTCGAGTCGCGGGTCGCGTACTCGGACATCAACGCGTTCTTGATCGGCGTGCAGGCGTAAAGCGCCAGCCCGAGGACGGCGAAGACGACGACCAGCGACCCCGTCAGGAGCCACTCGCCGACGGCCCCGTCGGCGGCGACGAAGGCGGCCGTCGAGACGACCAGAAGCGACGTGATCCCGGCGGCGAGCGCGCCGAGCCGGCCGCGGTCGTACCGGTCGGCCAGACTGCCGACCCAGATCGAGGAGACGGCACTCGCCGCGAGCATCACGAAGAAGACGGCGTTGGCCGCCGAGGTCGACCGGCCGACGCCGTCGGCGAGAAAGCCCGTCGCGAACGTCTGGATCGACCGGATCTGCAAGGAGACGAGCACCACGACGATCGTCAACACGACGATGCCGGGCGTGACCTCGAACTGGATCACCCGGCGGAAGACGTCGCGGGCCCGTTCGACCGTCCCCCGGCCGCCGTCGGATCGGAGCCCTCCGGCGTCGTCCCCTCGGCCGTCGCCGGACCGGGTTCGCTCGGCGTCGTCCCCTCGGCCGCCGTCGGCGACCGGCGTGGGCCGTCCCCCGCCGGGCTCGCGGTACAGCAGCTGGAACGCCGCGGTGACGGCGACGCCGAGGACGGCGGCGACGAGGAGGGCGGTCCGCCAGTCGGCCAGCGACGCGATCCCGCCGATCACGACCGGCGCGCTCGCGATGCCGACCATCCCGCCGAGGCCGAAGACGCCCATCGCCTTCCCCTCGGTGTCCTGGCTCTCGATGTCGCTGATCAGGGACATCCCCGCGGGGTGGTAGGTGCTGCCGCTTATTCCCATGAGGACCTGCGCGAGCACGAGCGTCCCGTAGCCGTCGGCGGTGCTGGCGAGCGCGAGGGCGCCGGCCATCCCGACCAGCCCCCAGACGAGGAGCCGCTTTTTTCCGACGCGGTCGGCGAGCAGCCCCGCCGGCAGCTGGAAGACCGAGTACATCACGAAGAAGACGGTCAGGAGCAGTCCGGCCTGGCCGTAGGTGATGCCGAGATCCGCGACCAGGATCGGGATGATCGGCGGGATCGCGATGCCGTAGAACTCGTTTATGCCGTGTGCGAGGCTGATCAGCCCGACGTTACGGGGTCGTTCGATCTCCCGGTACTCCTCGAGCAGTTCGCGCATACGGTCGGTGGCCGCCACGTTTCCGCCCGCGGGCTATTAGCCTGTCGAAGCCGGCGACGGGCGGCCCCAATCGCCCTCGGAGAACGGCCCCCGGTCGACGACGGACGATTTCCGGTCGCCCTCGGAGAACGGCCTCCGGTCGACGACGACGGGTGGCCCCCGGTCGAAATCAGAGATCGGCCCGACGGAACAGGGCGAAACCGACGAGCAGCGGCGTCGCGGTCCACGCGAGCAAGACGAGGGCGGCGACCGGTGGCTCGACGAACCACGGCGTGCCGGCCTCGGCGTACCGGTTCGCCCGGTCGACGTCGACGCCGACGCGGAGCAGGTGGTAGTAGGCCTCGCTCGGCTGGAGGAGGTGTGCGAGGTACGCCCACGAGGGGAGCTCCGCCAGCGCCTCGAACCGGAACCGATGGAGGACGAGTACCGTCGCCGAAACGAGGGTGTCCCAGAGCGAGACCGCGAGGAGGTAGACGCCGAACGCGCCGAGGGTGAGCCGGCGGTCGACGGTCGTGCTCATCGAGAGCCCGACCGCGACCGCGAGGAAGGCGAGCCCGTAACCCGCCGTCAGGAGGAGCACCCAGGGATACCAGCGGATCGCGGCCGCGGGCTCGTAACGGACGACCGCGACGGCCCCCGCGAGCAGGACGATCACGACCGTCGGGACGAGCAAGACGACGCTCCGGCCGAGGAACTTCCCGACGAGGAGCTCGCGCCGGGAGTGGGGAAAGGAAAGCGACAGTCGGATGCTGCCGTCGATCCGCTCGTGGGCGATCGCCCGGTAGCCGAGCAGGATCGAGAGCAACGGGAGCCCCACGCCGACGATCCCGGCCAGCCCGTCGACGAACGCGAGGTAGTCGGGATCCCCGGAGCGGGTGTCGAGGACGACGAAGCCGACGGCGGAGACGACGAGGAGGGCGAACACCAGCCAGACGGTCCGTGAGCGGCCGGCGTCCTGGACGTCCTTGCGGGCGATCGCCCGCCAGCCGGCGGGACCCCCGTCGGGGCGGCTCACTGGAGATCCACCCCCGCGAACCGCCGGTAGGCGATCGCGAGTGGCACCGTCGCCCACAGCACCAGCAGGGCCAGGGCGACCCACTCGTCGAGGTACCAGGCGTCCCCGACGCTCCCGGCCGGATCGATGGCGCCCGCGACGATCCGGTCGTAGGCCGTCGTCGGCTCCAGTGCGAGAAGCACCTCGACGGCCGTCGGGACCCCCTCGCCGGGCGAGCCGATCGAGGCCAGGGCGAGCTCGATCGCCGCCTCGAGTTCCGTCCAGACGACGACGAGGACGTAGACGCCGAACGCCGCCACGGTCGCGCGCGTCTTCGTGGCGACGAACGTCGAGATCGCGACGCCGAGGGCGGTGTAGACCACCCCGAGGGTTATCGTCGCGCCGACGAACGCGAGGAAGGGGGCGAGGGCGAGCTCCCCGAACGGGTAGACGACGAGGGCGCCGGCGATGAGAGCCCCGGCGACGATCGCGGCCACCACCGGGGCGAGCCGCCCGAGGAGCTTGCCGAAGACGACGTCCCGGCGGCCGTGAGGGAGGGACAAGGAGAGAGCCAGAGCGCCCGACCGACGCTCGCCGACGACGGCGTTGTACCCCACCACCAGCCCGATCAGGGGGACGAGCGTCCCGAGCCAGCCGGAGACGTAGCCGCCGAAGTGTGCCGTCGTGTGCGGGCCCGGATCGAACACCGGAAAGACGTAGGCCCCGACCGCACAGACGAGCACGAGCAGTCCGGCGAGCAGCCGGACCGAGCGGGCCGTCGCCGTCAGCCACGCCTCCTGGCGGGCGATCACGAGCCAGCTCATCGCCGCCCCGTGTACTCGACGAACATGTCCTCCAAGCTGGCCTCCTCGGTCCGGAAGTTCACCACGTCGACGCCGGCGTCGTGGAACGCGACGAGGACGTCCATCTTCGCGTCGTTCCGGCAGGTGATCTCGACCGTCTCGCCGTCCTCGTCGAGCCAGGCCGTCTCGACGCCCTCGAGCCCGCGGATCGATTCGAGGATCGACGGCTCGGTCCGGTCGACGGTGACGACGAGTTTGGTTCCGCCGCCGAGGGCCTCGCGCAGCCCCTGGATCGTGTCGACGGCGACCACCGAGCCGTCCTGGAGGATCGCGACCCGGTCACAGACCGCCTGTACCTGCTCCAGGATGTGACTCGAGAAGAAGATCGTCGCCCCGCGCTCGTTTTCCTCCCTGAGGATCTCCCTGATCTCGGCGGCGCCGTTCGGATCGAGCCCCGTCGTCGGCTCGTCGAGGAGCAGGAGATCCGGTTCGCCGACCAGCGCCATCCCGAGGACGAGCCGCTGGGCCATCCCCTTCGAGTACTCGCTCGCCTTCCGATCGCCCGCCTCGCGGATCCCGACCCGCTCGAGGACGTCGACGGGATCCTCGTCGGCTCCCTTCGAGCGGATCGCGTACTCGAGGTGCTGGCGGCCGGTCAGGCGGTCGTAGACGGAGTACCCCTCCGGGAGCACCCCGAGGTGTTCGCGCGCCCGGACCGAGTCGGCCTGGCAGTCCTGGCCGAACACCGAAACCGAGCCGTGTGTCGGTTTCACGAAATCGAGCAGGGCGTTTATGAACGTCGACTTCCCCGCGCCGTTCGGGCCGAGAAAGCCGAATATCTCGCCTTCCTCGACGGTGAGATCCACCCGATCCAGGGCGATCAGCGTGCCGTACCGTTTGGAGAGCTCGGTCGCCTCGATCGCGGCCATAGCCCCCCTTCCGGCCGGGATCGGCTAACCTTTTTCTGCACTCTCCGACCTCGAGAACGCTGTCGCCGTTTTATGCCGCGGTGCCGTCACCGGTCGACGACCCGTTCGCGGACGGAGATCCCCTTCCGACCCAGATGAGAGAGCTGCCGGCGGGCGAACTCCTCCTCGCGGGTGCCGCGGGTGGCGAGCACGTAGACGAGCGCGCCGCCGGCGGGACGCATCGTCCGGCCGGCCCGCTGGGTGCCCTGGCGGCGCGAGCCGCCGAGCCCGGAGGCGACGATCGCCAGGTCCGCCGTCGGGAGGTCGATCCCCTCGTCGCCGACCCGGGAGATCACGAGGGCGTCGCGTTCGTCCCGCCGGAACGACTCGAGCAGCCGCCGGCGCTCGCCGTGTGGGGTCTCCCCGGAGAGAAAGGGCAGATCGAGGGCGTCGGCGATCGCGTCGCCCTGATCGAGGTAGTCGACGAAGATCAGGACCTTCGCACCCGGGTGAGCCCCGAGCAGGTGCCGGATCTCCGCTACCTTTCCGGGGTTCTCGGCGGCCAGCCGGTACTTCTCGCGGCCCTCGGCGGCGCCGTAGGCGTTTCGGTCGGCCTCCCCGCCCCAGGGGACGTACCGGATCTCGAGTTCGGGCTCGGCGACGAAGCCGGCCTCGAACAGCGCCTCCCAGTCGGTACCGATCGGCGGCCCGACGAGGGTGAAGATCTCCGCGGCCCGGTCGTCCTCCCGGATCGGGCTGGCCGACAGCCCGAGCCGACGGCGCGCGTGGAGCTGGGTCGAGCGCCGGTAGACGTCACTCGGGACGTGATGGACCTCGTCGAAGACGATCAGCCCCCACTCGCGGTCGTCGAACAGCGAGCGGTGTCGGTCCATCCCGGCGACCTGGTAGGTCGCGATCGTCACCGGCCGGCGCTCCTTGCGACCGCCGTGGTACTGGCCGACCTGTCCGGGTTCGAGGCTCGTCGCCTCGAGCAACGACTCCTCCCACTGGTCGGCGAGCTCCCGGGAGGGGACGAGGATCAGCGTCTCGCCGCCGACGCGGGCCATCGCGCCCATCGCCGCGACGGTCTTCCCGCTGCCCGGCGGGCCGACGAACACGCCCTCCCCGCGTTCCTCGAAGCGGTCGACCCACGCCTCCTGATACTCCCGCAGTCGCAGGTGCAGTTCGAGTTCCAGTGGGTCCCCGGCGTCCAGATCGCGCTCGTCCCGGACGGGGTAGCCCGCCTCGTAGAGGATCCGCTTTATCGCCGCCTCCGACCCCTCCCGGACCCAGCTTTCGGTCTCGGAGATCGGCGCGTGGACGTGGTCCTCGTCGAGTTTCTCCCGGGCGACGTTGCCCATGACCTCCGGACTGGCCGCCTCGAGGACGGTGTAGCCGTCGGGGTGGGTCCGCAGGGTGAACTGGCGGGCCCGGTCGAACTGGCTCGCGACGAACTCCTCTAGGGCCGGCGAGCGGCCGATCGCCTGGCGCATCGTCCGGCTCAGCGCCTCCATCGAGTCGTGTGGCGCCGCCCAGACGTCCTCCGGGCGGACGACGTACCGGTAACCCCGCTCGCCGTTCGTATCCGCGAGGTGGGCAAACGAGGAGAGCTGGGCGCGGGTGAACTGGCTCGGCCGGTCGACGACGATCTCCCGGCGTTTCGGGAAGACGACTGTCCGCTCGCGTTCGGTGAGGTCCTCCAGCTCGCGGGGATACCAGACGACCGGATCGGTCGACACCGACAGCCGCGCGATCTCCCCGTCGTCGGCCAGCGCCGACAGCCGCTCGCTGGCGGCCTCGTGGCTGATCCCGAGCGCCCGGGCGACGGCGCCGGCCGTGAGCACGGGCCGGCCCTCCTGCCCGCAGACGTCGTGGAACGTCGACAGCGTGAACTCCCCCTCTGGGTTCTCGGTCACGGAGGTGCGTAGCGCCGTGGCGGCTAAACCGGTTACGCTCGCTTGGGTGGCGAGGACGTATTTCCGGGAGGTGACTCCCCCAAAGGGCTCGGGCGGGTCGGCGACGTCGGCGCGACGCCGGAGACTGCGATCGAGAGGCCGGAGACTGCGACCGAACTGCTCTCCGGCCGCCAGCGCCGACGCGCCGACCGACAGCCCGGTCAGTGTTCGGTCTCGGCGATCGCCGCGTGGTACTCCGACTCGGACAGCTCGCCGGCGACGTACTCGCGGCCCCACTCGGGCTCGAGGAAGACCATGTACTCGACGTCCCCGTCGGCGTCCCGGGCGGTCGGCATCGACCGGTGATCGAAGCCCGCGTCGACGACGTCGGCGTACGCCGCCGCGAGGACCGGGATGTCGGCGTCGACGCCGTCGCCGTCGGCGTACTCGGGGACGTACAGCTGCCCCTCGAATCGCCAGCCGGTGACCCCGAGCTCCTCATCTATCGCCTCGGCCATCTCCGCCGCGAGGCCCTGCGTCCCCTCGTCGACGCCGTCGGATTCCGAGTCGCCGTCGTCGGATCCCGGGTCGTCGTTGTCGGACTCCGAGTCATCATCGTCGGAGCCCTCCGGCGGCTCCGCGTCGTCCTCGCCGAGACAGCCGGCGACCGCCGTGGCCGCGAGGACGACGAGGTAGCCACGCCGCGAGCGTCCGTTCATGTCGACCCTGGGGGGCTGGACGACCTAAGTACGATCCGGTCGTGCGTCCCGTTCGCCCTCCCGTCGTGTACGCCGAGTCCCGGCTAGCTGGAACGGCGTTCCCGTTCGGAGAGCAGAGATCGGCGACCTCCGGGGACGGCGTTCCTGTATCGGTCGCCCGGGAAACGTGATAGAGGGTGTCGTACGACGGACCTCGTGTCTCACGTGAGAAGCGGAGTTAGATGAATACCGTTTCTGTGGAGGGAAATGGTCAAGACAGTAGCGGAGCAATACTCGGTTATGTCGGATGCCGACCGTGATGAGGGCGGAAAGTACACCGCGACCGTCTCCGACGAGGAGATCCTCGCGGCAATAGATCAAGCGCGCACCCCTGTAGTCACGGCAGCGGATCTCGAAGAGGTGCTTCCGATCGGGCGGCGAGCGATTCGCGAGCGGTTGCTCGATCTGCTCGATCAAAGCCGTGTCGCACGGAAGAAAGTCGGGGCGCGCGCCGTCGTGTGGTGGCACACTGACAGCGCGGAGATCGACCCTTCTGCTGGAGGGAGCCCCGAAGACGACCCGCTGTTCGATCTCCCGACGTTCGCGAGTGGTGCGAGCGACGTCTCGACGAACGTCGACGAGTACGTTGCCGACGCCATCGCTGGCGAATCCGACCCGAAGCGATGAGCAGGCAAACGGACGCTCCTCCGGCGCCCACTTCGTCGATGCAGGCGACGGAGAGCGCGACGCCGCTGTTCATCGACACCGGTGCGTTCTACGCCCGGATGGATGAAGACGACGCCCACCACGCCCGGGCGACAGCGGTGACGGTTCTCCACGCGGACGAACCACTCTTCGCAGCCACCTGTGAGGAGTTTTTTCGGTACGACGACCAGGAGATTTCACTCGTCGACCACGCAACTGGCGTGCTCGCCGACGATCGCGACGTCGAACACGTCTTCACGTTCGACCCGGACGACTTTCGCACACTCGGCTTCACCGTGGTCCCCGACGATACCGGCGAAGTGTAACTTCTGTGGCTTTATCTGAATCGATCGGAGGAGTCACGGCGAGAACATGCGAGCCTCCTGGCGTCCTCCCGTCGTGAGAGCTAAAGTCCCAGAGCCACCGCGATCGGGATCCCGCTGGCGAGCGCGCCGAGGAGGTAGCCCCCGATCGCGCCGCCGTTGAGCAACGGGAGTCCGGCGTGGGCCCGACCGCCCAACACCATGTACAACAGCGCGAGCAGGCCGACGAGCGTGCCGACCATCGCCCCGAGGGCCGGATAGTTGAGCGCGACCAGCGGCAGCTCGATCCGGGGTGCCTCGAGGAACGTCGCCGCGCTGGCGACGAGGATCGTCGGGATGACGGCGTCGCCGAGGCCGACGAACAGCGCGTCGCGTTCGGAGTCCTCGCTGATCTCGGCCGACCCGCCTCCGTTCGCCTCGACGGGCTCGGCCGACCCGCGTCCGTCCGCCTCGCTGACTTCGTCCGATCCGGCTCCGTTCGCCTCGACGGGCTCGGCCAGGCCGGCCCCCTCCGCCTCGCCGGCACCGTCCGTCCCCCCGGTCTCGGTCGGATCGGCCCGCTCCCCGTTCCGGGCGTCGTTCCCCTCCGCTCCGAGGGATTCGGGGGGTTCGGTCGCCGCCAGGTACGAGTACGAAAGCGACGTCGGGACGACGAGCACGACCGGAATCCGCAGATCCATCACGCCCTCCGCGAGGGTGAGCATGTGTTTCGTCCGGTAGACGCTGATCGCGTCGTAGACGGCCAGCGCGACGAGCAAGACGAGCGCGGGCAAGAGCCCGAAGCTGATGCCGAAGAGGCCGGCGGCGCCGGCGCCCATCAACACGCCGGCGGCGTCGATGACGTACCACTCGGGATAGACGAGGAGGGCGACGGCGACCCCCAGTGCGGCCACGGCCGCGGGGAGGTTTACCCCGGCGTAGCTCGCCACCGGCGGGAACAGCTCCGCGAAGACGAACCAGGCGAGCATCGCGCTGACGCCGACGATCAGCCAGCGGATCAGCCGCTGGCCGCCGTACCGGAAGGCGGCGAGGATCCCCGCCGTCGCGACGAGGATCACCCCGAAGTAAAGCAGGCTGTTCGTCGGATCCTGGGGATCCTCGACGGCCTGGTAGTCGGCCGCCTCGAACGGCTCGACCAGCGCGAGAGCGCCGAGCTGAACGCCGAGAAAGAGCAGGACGGTCAGGCCGACGGCGGCCCCGATCCGGTAGTTCATGACCCGCCGTTGTGGAGCCGGTCGTATCGGTGTTGCGCTCCGGATCGCCGCCCCGGCCGTCGGTCCGTCCCCGGAGCCGGCAGCCCAGACGCGACGCCGTCGGCCGTCGGTCCGTCCCCGGAGCCGGCAGCCCAGACGCGACGCCGTCGGCCGTCGGTTCGTCCCCCGG
>LKNG01000058.1 GCA_001564115.1 Natrialbaceae archaeon Tc-Br11_E2g8
CCACCAGTTCTCCGGCGGGATGCGCCAGCGGGCGATGATCGCCATGGCACTGGCGTTGGACCCGTCGCTGATCCTGGCCGACGAGCCGACGACGGCTCTCGACGTGATCATGCAGGATCAGATCCTCAAGCGGATCGAGGGAATGCAAGACGAGCTCGAGTCCTCGATGCTCGTGATCACCCACGACGTGAGCGTCGTCGCCGAGACCTGCGATCGGGTCGTGGTGATGTACGCCGGACAGATCGCCGAGGAGGGGCCCGTCGAGGAGATATTCGGGAACCCGTATCACCCGTACACGATCGGGCTGAAACGGGCGTTTCCGGACATCAGAAAGAGCGACCAGGACCTGATGAGTATCGCGGGCCATCCGCCGAACCTCGTCGATCCACCCTCCGGCTGTCGGTTCGCCGAACGGTGTCCGATGGCGACCGCGGAGTGTACGAGCGAGTATCCCGCCGAGCGCCGGTTCGGGGAGCTCAGAACCTACTGCCACCACGCGGATCGGATCGACGAGGAGTTCCGACCCGTCGCCGACCGCGCCCGTACCTGGGAACGGACCGAAGCGGCGGGAGGTGACTGAGATGGCAAACAGGATA
Organism: Natrialbaceae archaeon Tc-Br11_E2g8; assembly: GCA_001564115.1. Taxonomy (GTDB): domain Archaea; phylum Halobacteriota; class Halobacteria; order Halobacteriales; family Natrialbaceae; genus Tc-Br11-E2g8. The sequence goes on from LKNG01000058.1 coordinate 597, forward strand.
CTCGAAGTCGAGGGGCTGAAAAAGCACTTCCCGGTCAGCGAAGGCTGGATCGCCAGTATGATGCGGGCGGTCTCCGGGGGCGAACAGGACGTCGTCCACGCCGTCGACGGGGTGAGCTTCGACCTCCTGGAGGGGGAGACGATCGGCCTCGCCGGCGAGTCCGGCTGTGGGAAGACGACCACCGGGATGTCGCTGGTAAAACTCCACGATCCGACGGACGGCGAGATCAGGTACCGGGGAACTCCCCTGGGGGAGATGGACGAGACCGAGCTGGCTGGCTTCCGACAGAACGCCCAGATGATCTTCCAGGACCCCTTCGAGAGCCTGAACCCCCGGATGACGGTGTACGACACCATCGCCGAACCGCTTCGGATCCACGACGTCGGCAACGAGACCGCCAGGGTTCGACGGGCCCTCGAGTTCGCCGAGCTCCAGCCCGCCGAGCAGTTCTTCGACCAGTACCCCCACGAGCTGTCGGGCGGCCAGCGCCAGCGGCTGGCGATCGCCAGGGCGATCGTCCTCGATCCCGACTTCATCGTCGCCGACGAGCCGGTGTCGATGCTCGACGTGAGCCTCCGTGCTGGCGTGCTCTCGCTTCTCGAGCGGATGACCGAGGAGTTCGGCCTCTCGGTGGTGTACATCAGCCACGACCTCTCCTTGCTCAGACACATGTGCGACCGGATCGCGATCATGTACATGGGCCGGATCGTCGAGATCGGGGACACCGGCGACGTGATCACGGATCCGAAACACCCCTACACGCGGGCGCTGATCGACGCCGTCCCGGTCCCCGATCCCGAGGCCGACCGCGACCGGGTCACCCTGGGCGGCGAGGTCGGGGACGCGATCGACGTCCCCGCTGGCTGTCGGTTCCGCAAGCGGTGTCCGTCGATCATCCCGCCGGAGGACATCGACGTCGACCAGGAGGCCTACAGGGAGGTCACTGACCTCCAGTATCGGCTCGAGGACGGCACCCTCGACACCGACTCGATCTGGGAGTCGGTCGGGGATCCGAACCGATCGGATCTCGCGTCGTTCAAACGCGAACTCAGAGCGGAGTATCTCACACGTGGACTCTCGGGGACGAACGAGGACGTCGTCGAGACGGCCCTCCAGCAGGTCGCCGAGGGCGACGAGGAAGGGGCAGCGGAGACCCTCGACGAACGGTTCGCCTCGATCTGTGAGCGGACCGATCCCGCAGTCGAGCGCCGGGCCGACGTCGGCGACGACCGGCGAGTCGCCTGTCACCTGTACGAATCGGATGGTCCCGTGGCCGCCACCCGGCGCGGGGAGGACGGCGTGGCGGCGGACGACTAGGGGCGGATCCGACCCGTCAGCCGCAACGCCGGTGCCGTGACCGCGTACGGGAGCTGTGACTTGTGTTTCTCCGCGATCCCCGTGACGGTTTCCCGACGGACGCCCGCCCCGTCGAGCGTCCGGAGGTCGTCGAACGCGAACTCGTAGGTCGCCCCCTCGAGCCGGCCGGCCGGCTCGTCGCCCTCGAGCAGATATCCCTCCGCGATCGGCAGTGACGCTCGACCGCGCCCGGCCGCACGCTCCGTCTCCGGGATTTTCTCGGCGAGCTGTGAAACGTAGTGAGCCCCTGGCGGCGCCCAGCCCGACCGGAGCTTCCGGAGCAGCCCCTCGGCCTGCCAGGGGGCCCGGAACCGATCGACGTACACCGAGGCGCCAGCCGAGAGCTCCGACAGGCTCCGCTCCCCGGGATCGACGTCGAGATGTCGCGCGTGGATCCTCGGTGCGCTCTCGAAGCCGATCGAAGGGATCACCGTCCCGGCGACCGCCCCCCCGAGGGTCGCCGCGCTCGAGACGCTGTGGAGGTAGTTTCTGACGACGCCGTCCTCTACGAGCCGGACGGGCGTCGTCGGCCGTCCCTCGGCGTCGAACGGGCGAGCGGCCCACGAGCCGGCCCGGACGCCGTCCTCGACGGAGAGGAGCCGCGGCGCGATCCGGTCGCCGCGCTCGACCGGCGACTGGTCGGCCAGCACGACGTCGGCCTCGAACGCCCGCGAGAGGAGAGCGACGAGCTGTCCGGCAGCCCGCGGCCCGAGCACGATCGATAGCCGACCGCCCTCGGGTGTCTCCGGCGCCGCCGCCGCGAGGCGATCGACGTCCGCCATCGCATCGGCCAGAAGCGAGTCGACGCTCTCGAGGGTCGAGCCGTCGGTGGAGCCGCGGTGACGCCGGACCGTCGCCCCGTCGGCGGCGACCGAGAGGTCGGCCGAGGCGCGATCGACCGTCCCCGTCAGGAGCGTGCCGGCCGTCGTCGAGAGCATCGAGACGACGTGTTCGTCGGCGTACTCGAGTCGGAGCCGGCCGAGGTCGCGGTCGGCCACTGCGTTCTCGGTGACGGTGACGAGCCGGTCGGCTTTCGCGTCCGGGCGGACCGCCGAGACCGGCTCGTCGGCCCATCCGGGGTGGGTGCCCCTGTGTACCGTCTCGGGGTCGTAGCTCTCCGGACGCTCCTGGGCGAGCTGTATCGCCGACCTGGCCGCCGTCTCGGCCGTCGTGTCGAGGGTCGCCGCGTCCGGATCGGTCACGTGCCGGTAAGCCGAGGCGCCGTCGGCCAGCACGCGACACCAGACGCCGGTGGTGAGAAACGCGTGACTCGAGCGGACGCCCTCGCCGGTGAGGATGACGGTGCTCCGATCCCGCAGGTAGCCGCCGACCTCGGCGTGTGCGACGTCGTCGTCGGATTCGAGCGCCGCCGTGAGGGCGTCCACGGCGTCGGCGACCTCGTCGATCTCGTCCATGGACGGGTGTGTCCCCCGAGCGGGTTGTAGTTTGCCTTCGTCCGGACTGGCCGTCGCCAGCGTAGTCGTGGCGCCGGCGCGGTCGATCCACTCCCGTGGAGGCCGGCCGGGGGAGACCGAACGACACACCGACGCCGCGTGACGGGAGACCGTATCAGTCGTCCGCCGAGCGGGCCGCGAGCGCACTTCGGGTGGCCCGTCCGAGGGCCTCGATGGCGCGGTCGATCTCGGCTACGGAGACGTGGCTAAAGGAGAGCCGGAGACAGCGCTCGCCGGCGTCGTCGGGGAAGAAAAACTCACCGGGGAGGTAGGTGACGCCCTCCTCGGCAGCCTCGGGAAGCATCCGATCGGCGTCGATCCCCGGGGGGAGCTCGACCCAGACGAAGAAGCCGCCCTCGGGTTCGGTCCAGCTCGCCTCCGGGGGCATGGACGCCTCGAGGGCCTCGAGCATGCGGTCGCGCCGGCGTTCGTACGCCGCCCGGAGCTCGGGGACCGTCGAGTCGAGGGTGCCGTCGGTACAGTAGCGACCGACGACGCTCCGGGTGAACGTGTTCGTGCCGCCGGCGTCGATCCGGGCGAGCTCCCCGACGACGGCCTCGGGCCCGAGGATCCAGCCGGTGCGGACCCCGGGTGCGATCGTCTTCGCGAACGTGCCGACCTGGAGCACCCGTCCCTCCTCGTCTATCGCTTTCATCGTCGGGACGTCCTCGCCGTCGTACCTGAGCTGTCCGTACGCGTCGTCCTCGAGGACCACGAAGTCGTACTCGGCTGCGAGCTCCAGCAGCCGGCGACGGCGCTCTACGGGCATCGTCGTGCCGGTCGGGTTCTGGAAGGTCGGGATCGTGTACAGCAGTTTGGGGATCGGCCGTCCCTCCCGTCGCCGCCCGCGCAGGGCCGCCGCGACGGCGTCGACGTCGAGACCGTCCGAGTCGACCGGAAAACCCGCCACCTCCACGCCGAAGTTCTCGAACAGGGTCAACGCGCCCATGAACGTCGGTGCCTCCACGAAGATCGCGTCCCCGGGGGAGAGAAACGCCCGACAGATGGTGTCGATCGCCTTGGTCGCGCCGTTCGTCAACAGCACCTCCGACTCCGTACAGTCGATCCCGCGCTCCCGGGCGCGGGCGGCGACGTCCGCGGCCAGCCGATCGACGTACTCGCCGCCGCCGTACTGGAGGGCCTGGTCGCCTTCGGCCTCGAAGACGGCCTCTGCGGCCTCGATCAGTTGGTCGTTGGGCAGCGAATCGGGGTACGGGAAGCCGTAGCTCAGCGAGACGGCGTCGGGTGCGGAGATCGACCGCCAGTCGCCGTAGCTCGGTCCGCCCATCGACTCCCGGATCGGTTCGGTGAAGAGATGCTCGATAGTAGTCTCGTCGGTCATGTCCTCGTCGATACTCGGTGTGAGGAGTGTGGTCACATCAGCGTACCGATCCCGGACGGGAATCGGTGGGGGGTGAGAATCGATTGGCCGAGGGCCACGAGAACCGACCCCCGAACGTCGTGGAATCGACGGATGCGATCGGCCCACGTGAGGACGAGATTGACCGCCGCGAGGATCGCCGGGAGTGGTGGTTTTTTGCCCGCGGGGCCGAGTCGGGAACCGTGAACACACCGATCACGTCTCTGAGTGCCGCGTCGATCGCCAGGGGTGTCAGGGAGGGGTGGCTCACGCCCACCGAGGTCCTCGAGGCACACCTCGAGCGGATCGACGAGCGCAACGACCGGACCAACGCGTTCGTGACGGTCACCGAGGAGCTGGCCCGGGGGATGGCCGCCGACGTCGAGGCGGCCATCGAGCGGGGAGAACCACTCGGCCCCCTGGCCGGGGTTCCCGCCGCGATCAAGGACCTGGCCGACGTCGAGGGCGTCCGCACCACCTCCGGCTCCCTGCTGTTCGAAGACCGGATCGCCGAGGCGGACTCCCCGTTCGTCGCCCGTTTGCGGGCGGCGGGCGCGATCCTCGTCGGCAAGACGAACACCCCTGAGTTCGGCCTCGGGACGACGACGGACAACCGCGTCGCCGGCCCGACGGGGAGCCCGTTCGATCCCGACCGCGTCTCCGGGGGCTCCTCGGGCGGGGCGGCCGCGGCCCTCGGCGAGTCGCTCGTCCCGCTCGCGCCGGGATCCGACGCCGGCGGCTCGATCCGGATCCCGGCGAGTTTCTGTGGCATCTACGGGCTGAAGCCGACCTACGGGCTGGTGCCGAACGTCGGCCGGCCGAACGCCTTCGCGAGTCACACCCCGTTCTCACACGTCGGGCCGATGGCAAGGACCGTCGAGGACGCCGCGCTCTCACTGGACGTGATGGCCGGCGCCCACCCCCGCGATCCGTTCTCGCTGCCCGCGACGGAGACGTATCGTTCGGCCGTCGATCGGTCGATCGACGGGATGAGGATCGCCTACAGCCCCGACATGGGGACCTACCCCCTCGAACCCGGCGTCCGGGAGACCATCGAGGACGCCGTCGAGGCCTTCGAGCGGGCCGGCGCGACCGTCGAGGCCGTCGACCCCGACCTGGGCCACGACGCGGCGACGATCGTCGAGGCCTACTACACGATGGCGACGGTTCGGTGGGGGTCGCTGTTCGACGACCTCGAGCGCCAGGGGTTCGATCCGTACGGCGAGGACCGCGACCGGCTGCGCCCGTACATCGTCGATCTCGTGATGGACGCCGAGGAGCCGACCAGCCGGGAGTACAAACGCGCGGACGTGATCCGGACGGACGTCTTCGACGGGCTCGTCGACCTCTTCGCGGAGTACGACCTGCTCGCGACGGCGGCCGTCGGGACGACGCCGTTTCCCCACGGCGAGGAACCGACGCGGGTAGACGGCGTCGAGGTGGACCCCTACCGGGGCTGGCTGCTCTCCCAGCCGTTCAACTTCACCGGCCAGCCCGCCGCCTCGATCCCGGCCGGCTTCCTCGATGGGCTCCCGGTCGGCCTCCAGCTCGCGGGACCGCGGCTTGCGGACGCCGACGTGCTCGCCGCCAGCGCGGCGTTCGAACGCCAGCAGCCCTGGCACGACCGGTACCCGGAGTAGACCGGCTCTCGGGGTATCACGGACGGGGCCGTCGTCGAGTCGACGATCCGAACGGCGGCGGCAGTCATGTGGATTCGCCTCGCGGTATCGGCGGCCGAGACGGGAACACAGCGGCGATTCGCGCGACGGGCTATCGCCCCTGCGTGACTCGTTTCGCGAGATCGTCCAACCCGGGATCGAACGGCCGGATCACCGGCCGAACAGCCGCTCGCGAAGCGTCCGGCCGGCTGCACGCTCGGTGAGGACGACCGAACGGTCGACACGCTCGACGACGTCGAGTACGAGCGACCGTCTGACCAGCCGGGAGAGCAACCCACGCTCGGTCGCGCCGACGATCAACATCGTGTGATCGCTCGCGTGCTCGGCGATCGCTCCCTCGACGTCCCCGGAGGTGTCGACGATCAGCTCGACACCCTCCAGCTCCCGTTCGGCGGCCCAGTCCTCGAGAAAGCGCTCGCCGCCCGACCGCTCGCGCTCCCCGGAGACCACGTGTAACAGGGTCACCTCGCTGTCGACGGCCGTGACGAGCGTCCGGGCCAGCTCGGCACCGAGGGCGTCGTTTCCAGTTCCGGTCGTCGGTAAGAGGATCCGCTCGGGATCGAAGCCGCGTTCGTCGAGCACCAGCAGGTCTGCGGGGAGATCACTGGCGAGTTCGTCGACCACCGTCTCCGCGCGGCCGGCCAGCGGCGTCGACCGCTGCCAGCCCATCACCACCATGTCGGCGCGGTGGCGCTTCGCGGCGTCGAACACTTCCTCGAGACCTCGGTGGGAAAACACCGAGTAAGTCTCGAACGGGACGTCGAAGGACTCGGCGCGCTCGGCCGCGGCATCGAGGACTCCGACCGAGGTGCCTCTCGCCCGGTCAGCCGCCCGATCGATCGGCGTCTGGGTCGGCACCCGGACCACGTGGATGGCGACGACGCGCCCGTTGCGAGCGTCCGCGATCGTACAGGCGAGCTCGACGAGGTGCGGTTCTGTCTCCGGATTCGCGAGGGGCACCAGTACGGTCGGACCGACCGGCTCCTCGAGCGACCGTTCCTCCTCGGGACTCTCCCTGCCCGCGACTGTGGCGCGTTTCGATTCGTTCCCGAGACGTGCCTCCAGGTACTCCGCGATCGGCTCGCGCTCGTCGGTCCGTTCCCGGCCGTAAGCGAGGTACCAGCCGACGGCGACGACGACGACCGTGACCGTCACGGAGAGCGCGACGGCTCCGACCGCCACGAGCAACACAGCCGAACCGACGGCGGCCGCGAGTGCAAGGAGCCGCCCGCCGGGCGCGGAAAACGGCGGCGCGTACGTCGGCACCGTCCACCGGATCGTGAGCAACGCGGCCGCCGAGAGGATCGCGACGACCAGATGCAGCGCCGTCGCGAGCAGCGCCAGCGTCAGGAGATCGCCGACGACCACGAGCGCGAGCACGGCGAGCCCGGAGAGCTCGAACGCCCGGTGGGGCGTCTCGAACCGCGGGTGGAGCGCCCCGACGGCGCCGGGGACGAGCCGGTCTGTCCCCATCGCGTACCCGATCCGGCCGGACGTCGAGACCGACATGATCGCGCTCGTCAGCGTCGCCACGACGCCGGCGAAGGCGACGGCGAGAAGCCCCGGAGTCCCATAGAGGGTCGCGGCGGCGACGGCGATCGCCCGGTCAGTCGCCGCCAGCATCGGCCAGTCGACGGCGGCCTCGAGGACGATCGCGATCGAGACGTAGAGGGCGACGACGACCGCGAGGCTTCCGAGGATCGAAAGCGGGAGCGTCCGCGCTGGGTTGCGGATTTCGCCGGCGATCGCCGCGAGCTTCGCGTAGCCGAGATAGGAGACGAACACGACCGCGGTGGCGCCGGCCAGATCCATCGTCGGCACGGATCCACGATCGACGACCGGTTCGACCAGCGTCGCGGGGCCGAGGGTCGCGACGGCGGCGAGCAGAAAGCCCACGAGCGCGACGAGCATCGCGGCGACGAGTGCGACCGCGGCCGGACCGCCGTTTCGGACGCCGAAGTAGTTGGAACTGACGACGAGGGCGGCCGCCAGCAACGCACCCGTCCGTTCGGGGGCGATCGTGATCCCAAACAGCCACCCCTCGGGGAGCGGGACGAAAAAGCCGAGGTAGATGCCGAAGCCGATACAGTAGAAGGCGGTGACGATCGTGGTGCTGGCCCAGCCGGCGATGCCGGCGACGGTGCCCGCGAGCGGGCCGAGGGTCCGGTTGATCCAGCCGTAGGCGCCCCCGGACCGGGGCAGCGCCGTGGCGAACTCCGCGATCAACACGGCGTTGACGAACGCGAGCGCGCCAGCGAGGGCAAAGGGCAGCCACAGCGTCGGCCCAAACTCGGCGGTAACGATCGAGGGCAACACGAAGATGCCGGCTCCGAGAGTCGTCCCGATCCCGATCGTGACCGCACCGACGATGCCGATGTCGCGTGCCAGTTCGTTCCCTCCCATGACAGCTCCGTCCGTACCCTCGAAAACAGGAAGGCGGGTGTTTACGCTGTCGATCCGGCCGTACGAACCACGTACACGTCGTACCGGTGGCCGGCGGCGACCGGATCGCCGACGCTCGAGAGTTCGCCGGTCACCCGACCGACGTTCTCGGAGCCGAGGAAGACGACCGACGGTTCGACGGAGGCGGCGACCGAGAGGATCGTCCTGATCACCTCGGTGTGGGGGGTCGCCGTCGGCTCGGCGGCGGCGACGACCTCGGCGCGAAATCGGGCCTCCGGGGCACAGTCGGTGGCCGCCCGCCGGAGCTTCCGGACGACCACTTCGGGATCGAACCCCTCGTGGGGGTCGATCCAGCCGCGCTCGCGGGCGTAGTCGCCGTCGTCCGGGACGACCGAGAGGACCAGTGGCTCCTCGCCGACGAACTCGCCGTAGGCGACGGCCTTACGCAGGGCTGTCTCCGAGAGCGTCGAGCCGTCGAACGGGACGAGCAGGGTCATGTGGTCGTCTCACGCGGGCGAGGGTCTAAAGCTTGCCCGCGTTCGGCCGGGTCGACGTTCGCCGACGACCGAGACGTCCTCTGCAGACATCGCCGATGATCAAGAGGCCCCCTGCAGACTCCGACGACGACCGAGACGCCCCCTGCGTGCCCGACCGTCCCGCCGACCCCCGGCCGGTGGCTAGCCGACGACGCGATCGAACTCCGCGAGCGAGCGTAGTTCGTAAGTCGGCTCCCGGTCGGGCGGGGAGCCGTGGCCGAGGTTGATCCACGCCGAGTCCATTCCGACGGCCTCCGCGCCGCCGACGTCGGCGTAGGGGTTGTCGCCGACGTGGATCGTCTCCTCGGGGGAGAGCCCGAGCGCCGAGAGGGCGAGTTCGAACGGCTTCGGATCCGGCTTCGGCGGAATGCCGTTTCGCGGATCGACGAACACCGAGACGTCGAAGGCGTCCTCGATGCCGAGGGCGGCGAGCTTCTTCGACTGCGTCTCGGGGCCACCGTTCGTGATCAGTCCGACGGGGCCGGCCTCGCTGGCGAGTGAGAGGGCCTCCTCGGCCCCCGGACGGAACCGGACTCGGGCGGGATCGATCGTCGAGAGGTAGGCGTCGGCGAGCGCGGGAGCACTCGCGGGGTCGCCGTCGAACCGTTCGGCTGCGGCCTCGAACAGCGCCTCGAAGTACGCCCGGTCGGTGTCGGCGTCGGTGACCTCCCGGCCGGCGATCCGCAGGCCGGCGACGGTACAGAACTGCTCGACGCCGGCCCTGTCGAACGCCGTCTCGAGCAGCTCCGCCCGGTCGCGTATCGGCTCACAGATCGTGCTGTCGAGATCGAAGTAGACGGCTTCGTACGGGGACATAGGTGGGAGTACTCGCCGAGAGCGCCTGAACGTTTCGCCGGCTCCTCCGAGAGCCCCGAGGAACTGCTCGAACGGTTCGTCGCCTCACTCCTCGACGGCCTCCGAACGTCTCGACGGCCTCTGAACGTCTCGCCGGCTCACTCCTCGACGGCCTCTGAACGTCTCGCCGGCTCACTCCTCGACGGCCTCCGAACGTCTCGCCGGCTCACTCCTCGACGGACTCGACCCGCTTGCCCTGCTCGCGGGGGATTACCCGCCGCTCCGCGTCAGTCCACTCCCGGTCGAGCTCCCTGCCCTCGAACAGCCGATCTAGGAGGACGGCGAGTCCGGCGACCTCGGAGTGGGGCTGGTTCGTAATCGCGACGTTCCAGTCGGCGGCCTCGTAGACGTCGAAGGGGACCTTCTCGGCCCCGACGACGACCAGAAGCGGCGTCGATCGGATTCGCTCGCGGATCGCCCCCTCGACGTCCTGGACCGGCTCGCCGTACATCGTGAGGTGGACGACCGCTCCCTCCCACCCCCGGAGGACCCCCAGAGGGGAATCCGTGGCCTCGGCCTCGAACGGCCCCCCGAACCGGTCGGTGACCTCCCGGACCGTCTCGAGGGAGTTCCCGGCCCCCTCCGGGAGGATCACCCGGTCGGCGCCGAGCGCCCTGGCGGTCAGCCCCACGTGGGTGGTCATCCGCTCGTCCCGGCCCGGTCGGTGACCGAGTCGGAGCACGGCGACCGACGACGTTCCGTCCATGCCCGCCCTTTCTCGGTGGAGCACATGTGCGTTGCGGAGCCGACGGCTCCGGCGGGCGTCCCCTGACGGCCGGTGAGTGTCGTCCGGATGCGGATACTGACGGCCGGTGAGCCCCGCCGCGGATGCGGAGAGGGTTGCATTGTAAGGGCGCAGCCGGATGGCTTGTGAAGCCTTCCCAGACGTATGGAACTCGCACACGTCAGCCGGCTCGAATCGTTCGGCACCCGGTCGCTCGTCGTCCACGGCGCGATGGTCCTCACGTTCGCCGGCGCACTCGTCGCCGGGCTGTTCCTCGGGGGACAGGTCGGGCTCGTTTCGTTCGTCGCGTTGCTCAACTTCACCGCCGGGCTGTGGGTGGCCCACTCGGTCCACTCCCTCGGGAACGCCACGACCGACGACGAGTACGACGGCGTGGTAAACGAGCTGTTCGACACCGAAACCGACGCCGACGACCGATCCGAGACTACGACGGACGCCAGTGACCGATCCGAGACTACGACGGACGCCAGTGACCGATCCGACACCGCGACGGACGTCGGCGATCGGTTCGACACCGGCCGATTCGGCCGCCTGCTCGCGCTCATCTCGGCCGTGACCGCGATATCGCTTCTGACCTCCGTACAGGTCCTCGGCGGGGTACTGTTCTCGGTCGCCGTCGTTGCCGTCGGCGCCATCGCGGTCGTGACCGCCATGATCGGCTTCATGATCGCCCTCGGTGCAGCCTACGACGAGTCCGAGGGTCCGGTTGCCGACTCGGAGTCGACCGTGGAGTCCGACCCAGTCGACGTCCGGAGCCTGGGCGGACAGTGAACGCCCGTCGAAAGGACCGGGCCCGGACCGTCCCCGAAAGGACTACGCCCGGGCCGTGACTACCGGCTCGCGTGTCCGGTTCCGATCGCGTCGGTGTGACCGCCGGCTCGCGGCGGTGGCTTCCCGCCCGCATCTGGGCCCTCTGGGCGGCGAGCCGCCCGAGCCAGCTCGCGTTGATCGCGCTCGTCTACGCCCTCGGCGTCGGGACGGCCGCCGCCGGCCGGGTCGTCGAGGGTGGGCCGGACGGCGTCGACGCCGGGGTCGCCCGGACGGTGGGGTACGGGCTGGTCGCGTTGATACCGACCGCGGTCGCGATCCACTACGCGAACGAGTACGCCGACGTCGAGACCGACTCGCTGACCGAACCCACGCCGTTTTCGGGGGGCAGCGGCGCGCTCGTCGAGACCGGACTCCCGCGGTCGTTTCTCGGTCGGGCGACGGCCGTCGCGTCCGCCGTCGCCGTCCTCGTCGGCGGGGGAGCTCTCGCGGGCGGCGTGCTCGCCGCGGACGCCGGGGCACTCCTCGCCGTCGTCTTTCTGTTCGGGCTGGCGTACTCGTTGCCCCCCGTCGCGCTCGTCGACCGCGGCGTCGGCGAGTTCGTCAACGCCACGCTCGGTGGGCTCGTGCTCCCGGTGTACGGTGTCGCGGTCGTGGCGACGCCGACGGTCGCGACCCCGCTCGTGACCCTCCCGTTCGCGCTCGTCGTCGGTTGTAGCCTGCTCTGTACCCACTGGCCGGACAGGGACGCAGACGCCATCGTCGGCAAGCGGACGCTCGCGGTCCGGTGGCCTCCGGCCCGAATCAGGCGTCTCTACGCCGCTCTGGCCGGGCTGGCCGCGGCGACGACCGTGGCCCTCCTGCTGGCCGGCGTGCTTCCGGGAACGGTCGCCGCCGCCCATATCGTGGCGGTCCCGTTCTTGCTGTGGGGTGGACGGACGCTCACCCGCCGACGGAGCCCGTTGCCTGCCGTCACGGCGATGGTCGCGCTCGCGGCGGCGACGTCGGTCGCCTGGTGGTGGCTCGCGCTGTAGGCTCACTCGAGGCGTTCCCCACAGTGCGGGCAGTAGTCGGCTCCCGATCCCTTCTCCAGCCGTTCTTCGATGAATCCGGAGGCGAGGATCGACGCCGGCAGCCCGAACAGCCCGATCCCGAGCATCGCGACGATGCCGCCGAACACCCGTCCGAGCGGCGTCACCGGCGTTACGTCACCGTATCCCACCGTCGTGAGGGTGATGACGCCCCACCACAGCGTTTCCGGGATCGATCCGAACTCCTCGGGCTGGGCGGCCGTTTCGACGAAGTACATCAGGCTCGAGGAGACGACGAGTAAGATCAGCGTCACGGAAAAGGCGACGACGAGATCGGCCTTCTTGCGGTGGAACACGTGGCTAAAGGCCAGCATCGACTCCGAGTACCGGGCCAACTTGAACAGCCGGAAAAACCTGAACAGCCGGAGTGCGCGGAGAAATCGGAGGTCGGCCGGGAGCAGCGGCCCGAGAAAGAACGGGAGGATGGCGAGCAGATCGACGATCAACATCGGCCGTCTGGCGAACTTCACTCGACCGAACACGGGGTGTTCGAAGCCATCACGTGCGGTACAGGACCAGATCCGCCCCACGTACTCGACGGTGAAAATCGCCACCGACGCGACCTCGAACCAGTAGAAGAGCGGTCCGTACTGCTCGTAGAGCGGGTCGACGGTTTCGAGAGCCACGGCCACGACGTTGGCCGCGATCAGTAGCATGATAACCCAGTCGACGTAGTAGCCTGCCGTTCCGCCCCGTTGTGGAGTGAACGCCGCGTTCACGCGTTCTTTCGTCGATTTCCAACCTTCCCGTGACATGGAAAGTGCCACACAGTGATACGACTTATATCCTCGTCGGTGAGGGGGATCGAAACGCGGCGAGCGCCACGAACCGATCGGTCGGCGGCGGCCGCGGTTCACACCAGAAACGGGGCCGCGAGCAACGCCAGCAGCACGAAGCCGATGACGATGGCGTAGAACAGATACGAGAGCCGTTGATCCGCGGAGGCGACCCGCGGCTTCTCGGGGTCGACGAGCCAGACGAGTCGGTAGTACGCCACGGCGACGACCACGACTAGCAGGGCCGTCAGCGCCACGAGCGACTCGGCGGTGGTGAAACCGAGCGCCAAGAGATACAGCGGCCCCCAGGCGTGGGTGATCAGAAACGCCGTCAGGGAAACGACCAGGAACGGCACGGGATCGACGGGCGTCCCCTCGCGGTTGCGGGGCCGGCGCATATCCGCCATACGCGCCGACGGAACCAAAGCGTTCGGAAACATCAAA
>LKNG01000059.1 GCA_001564115.1 Natrialbaceae archaeon Tc-Br11_E2g8
ACCTGGGTCGAGGAGTGGGCCCTGGGACTCTACCACGGGATGCTCTCACATCCGGCCTACGAGAAAATCGAGATGGAAGCCGAGGACGTCGAGGACTCGTTTATGATCGCCTGCTTCCCGGACGCGTTCGGCGTGCCGAGCCCGGTGTCTTACTACACCGCCGAGCTCCTGCCGTACCTCCAGGAGGAGTTCGCCGCCTGGGAACGTCGGATGTGGGGACGCCAGTCGATCTTCGAGTCGAAAGGGCGCCACCACCACCACTTCTGATGGACGGGCGAACGTTCGTCTTCGTCGGCGGGAAAGGCGGCGTCGGCAAGACGACCGTCTCGAGCGCCCTCGGGCTCCGGTGTGTCGCCGACGGCGACCGGACGCTGCTGGTCTCGACCGATCCGGCCCACAGCACGGGCGACGTCTTCGATCAGGGGTTCGGGGACACCCCCCAGCCCGTCGAGGGTCACGAGGGGCTCGACGCCCTCGAGCTCGACCCCGAAGAGGAGGTCGAACGCCACCGCAAACAGCTCAGACGCGAGCTCGGCACGCAGCTGTCCGCGCCGATGGTAAACGAGATCGACCTCCAGCTCGAGATGGCCCACCGGACGCCCGGGGCCTACGAGGCGGCGCTGTTCGACCGGTTCGTCGAGGTGATGCGGTCGACCGAGGAGTACGACCGGGTCGTCTTCGACACCTCCCCGACCGGTGGCACCTTACGGCTGCTCGCGCTCCCCGAGCTGCTGGAGGGGTGGATCGAGCGGCTGATCGACAAACGCGAACGGAGCATCGACCTCTACGAGAAGGCCGCGATCGGTCGACAGACCCCCCGACGGGTGGCGGAGGGCGACCCCATCCTCGCCAGACTCGAGCAGCGCCGCGAGAAGTTCGCCTTCGCGGGCGAAACTCTTCGGGAGGAGTCGTCGTTCGTCCTCGTGATGAACCCCGACACGCTCTCCTTGCGGGAGACCTCCCGGGCGATCGACAGCCTGGAGGGGTACGGGCTGACCGTCGGCGGCGTCGTGGTGAACAAGGTCACCCCAGAGCCGGACCCCCACGAGGAGGGAACCGGGGCGACGTATCTCCGGGCCCGCTGTGAGAGCGAGCGCGAGCGGATCCGGCAGGCCCGCGAGGAGCTCGAGGCCCCGATCCTCGCGGAGATCGAGTCCCGCGTCCGGGACGTGCGAGGCGAGTTGCTCGCCGACGTCGCCTCGAAGCTCGACCGCCGGACGGCCGTCGGCGGAGCGGAGTGAGGACGGGTCGACGACGGCGGAGCGGACCGGCGACGGATCGATGGCGGCCGGGAGCGGGCCGACGACGACGGCGGGTCAACCGGGAGGGCTTTTGCCCGCGGGGGCCCACGTGCCGGACGATGACACGGCTCGTCGAACTCGACGGCACCGGCCCGCGGAAGCTCGATCCCTCGGATCTCGACCCGGAGAAGGGCGACGTCGCCGTCTGTCAGTGTGGCCTCTCGGCGTCCTTTCCGTTCTGTGATGGCTCCCACCGGCAGGTCGCGGGGGAGAACGAGGGCGTCCGGTACGTCTACGAGGACGGCGACCGCCGCCGGGTCGAGCGGATCGTCACCGAGGAGTAGCGGTCGTCACCCCCGGAGACGTGCGAGCAGCCCGCCGTCGGCGGGGTCGAGCGACCGCGAGGAGTTGAGCACGACCAACGTGCTGCTCGTGGCCATCGCGACCGCCGCGAGGAAGGGGTTGAGCAGGCCGGTGATCGCAAGCGGGATCGCGATCCCGTTGTAGACGAACGCCCAGCCGAGGTTCTGGCGGATCCGGCGGTTGGTCCCGCCGGCGATCTCTAAGGTCTCGGCGACGGCCCCGAGGTCGTCGCCGACGACGACCGCGTCGGCGGCGTCGGTGGCGAGTTTCGTGCCGCTTCCCATCGCGATTCCGACGTCGGCGGCCGCGAGGGCGGGCGCGTCGTTCGAGCCGTCACCGACCATCGCGACGGTGCCACGGGAGCGCAGCCGGCGAACCGTCTCGGCTTTCGCCTCGGGGGGGACGCCGGCGAACACCTCGTCGATCCCGTCGACGGCGCGAAAGCGGTCGGCGGCCGCACCCTCGTCGCCGGTGAGGAGCACGACCTGTCGACCCGCCGCGAGCGTTTCGACCGCCTCGCGCCACTCCTCGCGGGGGGCGTCGCCGACGGCGATCACGCCGCGGGCCCGGCCGCCCCAGCCGACGACGACGGGGACGTCGCCGTCCGCGCGGATTCGGTCGATCCGCGCCACGAGGGCCCCGGTGACGGTCAGCCCCCGATCCGCGAGCAGGTCGGGGTGGCCGACGACGACGCGTTCGCCGCCGACGCGGCCGGTGACGCCGCGTCGCTCGCGCTCGAACCCCTCGACGTCGACGGCGTCCGTGCCGGCGGACAGGCCGTCGTTCGCCTGCCGTCTCTTACCGACGCCGTCGCTTCCGGGGCCACCAACGTCGACGCCGCCGTCGGTCGAGAGCTCGTTGCCGTCGGCGGCCGCGACGATCGCCTCGGCGATCGGATGCTCGGAGAGCCGTTCGACGGCCGCCGCCCGCCGGAGTATCTCCGATGGGTCGACGCCTTCGCCGGGATGGACGCCGTCGACGGCCATCGAACCGGTCGTGAGCGTGCCGGTCTTGTCGAGGGCGACGACGTCGACGGCGGGGGCGTCCTCGAAGATCGTCTCGGCGACGACGACGATGCCCCGTTCGGCGGCGTCACGGACGCCCGAGGCGATCGCCAGCGGCGTCGCGAGTCCGAGGGCACAGGGACAGGAGACGATGAGGACGGTGAGCCCGACGAGCATGGCGGCGGTGAACGTCGAGCCGGTCGCGAGCATCGCCGCGGCCACGACGGTCGCGACGACGAGCACGAGCGGGACGAAGATCGTCGCGAGCTTGTCGGCGAGCCGCTGGACGCCCGGTCGGGCGCTCTGTACCGTCCACAGCAGTTCGACCAGCCGGTCGAGGGTGCTCTCGGCCCCCTCGCCGACCTCGAGGACGAGCGGCGCGTCGGTGACGACCGTCCCGCCCCTGAGGAAGTCCCCGGGACTTTTCCCCACGGGGAGGGACTCGCCGGTGACCAGCGACTCGTCGACCGCCGCCGACCCCTCGCGCACCGTCCCGTCGAGGGGGACCCGTTCGCCGGCGCGGACGAGCAGCCGGTCGCCGGCCTCGACCTCCTCGATCGGAACGGAGTCGCCGTCGGGGTGGCGGCGAGCCTCCGCGACCTGACGCTCGGTCAGCTCCGAGAGCAGGCCGGTCGCCCGGCGTTTGACCACGCCCTCGTAGTAGGTGCCGCCGGTGACGACGAGGACGACCGCGATCGAGACGTCGAAGTAGAGGTCCGTCCGACCGACCGCCAGCGCGAGGGTGCTGTAGGCGTACGCCGCGAGCGCGGCGACGGCGACGAGTAAGTCCATGTTCGGCATCCCGGCCCGGAGGCTGACGTACGCCCCCCGGAGGATCGGGTAGCCGGTGTAAAAGAGTACGAAAGAGGCCATAAGCCAGATGTTCAGGTAGACGTAGAGCCCGTCGAACGTGCCGAGCTCGACGACCGGCGGGTAGCCGAAGTACTGCGGGTAGAGGAAGATCGCGTACCAGATCATCGCCATCATCCCGAACATCCCGCCGCCGATCAGGAACTTCACGAGCGCGACGTCGTTGTCGGGAACGCCGTCGTCGCCGCCCGACCCGCGCTCGCGTGCGACGTAGCCGAACCCCGAGAGCAGGTCGGGGAGTGCGTCGGGATCGACGCGGTCGGGGTCGTAGACGAGCCGGACGGCGTCGCTCGCGTAGCTCGCCTCGGCGGCGTGAACTCCGTCGACGGCGGTCGCTCGGCCCTCGAGGAACGCCTCGCAGGTCGCACAGTGCATCCCGTCGACCGCGAGGAAGGCGTCCTCGCCCTCGACTGCCTCGATCGACCGCCCCTCGCCCGCCACGGCGTCCTCGATCGCCGCCGCCTCGGCCCCGTCGGCGTCGCCGAGGGCACGCCCGACCTCGAGACAGCCACGACAGCAGAACTCGCCGTCGACGTCGGCGTCGGTGACCGGCGGCGACGGTGTGGGCAGCTCACACAGCGAACAGCCGGCCCGGTCGGCGTCCGTCGGATCGGTGGAGTTCACGTCGAGTGGCGTCGGAAGGGAAGCTCCGTGCGTTCGGCGGTCGACTCGTCCATCGCGGCCACCACGGCAGTCAGGCTGCCCCCGCCTCGCCGTGAGCCCCGCCCTCCGCCGGGCTCATGAGCAGGTACAGCGAGACGGAGATCAGGACGACGTTCACCGCGGCGACGGCGGCGACGGTGCTCGGGCGGGCCAGGACGTATCCGACGACCGGAACGACGGCCAGAAACGCGATCACGGCCGCCACCCTCGGCGGGAATCCATCGGACGACATGGCGGTGACTGAGCGCTCCTCTAACTTAAAGACCCCACCCGTTCCTACACGCTGAGAACCGTGAATTTTAGTAAGGGGCCGCGGTAAGGTACGTGACGATATGGCTTTGGAAGAACCGCAGCAGAAGCGACAACTTGGGCACGACGAGTTCGATCCCGTGGGGACGCTCGCGCTGATCGGACTCTACTTTCTGGTGCTCGTGGCCATGTGGCTGTTCATGTACTTCGTCGAGTTCCTCGGAAACGATCCGACGGTCGTGGGCACGCTGGTAACCGGAGGCGCGATATGAACGTCCACCAGTACGAACGCTACTGGCTGATCGCCGCGCTCGTGTTGATCGTCGCGATCATCGCGACCGTCACCTACGGCGCGGTCGGCATCGGCATCGCGATGATCGACGACTCCGAGGAGACCGTCGACCCCGACGCGCTCGGCGAGCACGAACGGTTCTCCGAGACCGGCACCCACCAGGTCGGGGAGAACGAGTACGAGGTGAACGTCATCGCCTGGCAGTTCAGCTACGAGCCGGGCGGGAGCCCCGATCCACCGATCGAGGTGCCCGCGGGCAGCGAGGTCACCTTCTACGTCACGAGCGAGGACGTGATCCACAGCTTCAGCGTCGTCGGCACGAACGTGAACACGATGGTCATCCCCGGCGAGGTCGCCACGATGACCGTCGAGTTCGACGAGGCCACCGAGTACGGCCTGCTCTGTAACGAGTACTGCGGGGAGCTCCACCACGATATGGAAGGAGAGATCATCGTCCACCCCGAAGAGGAGTTCGACCTCTTCGAGATCCCCGCCGTCGACGCGCCCGAGCAGGTCGACGCCGGCGAGGAGGCGGAGATCACCGTCACGCTCGCCAACGAGCGCCACCAGGAGCGGTCGACGACCCTCGCGTTCGAGTTCGACGGCGACGAACAGCGCGAGGACGTCACCGTCGACGGCGAGTCGACCGAGGAGGTGACGTTCACCGTCGACACGACCGACCTCGAGGACGACGACTACTCCTGGAGCGTCACGGTCGAAGACGGGATGGAACGGACGGTCGACGAGAGCGGACAGCTGACGGTCGGCGAGCCGGAGGAGGACTGATATGAGCACGTACGTCGAACGCTTCCCGGCGGAGGCAAAGGTCATCAGGTCGGCGTTTTACGTGTCGTTCGTCTCGCTGGCGATCGGCGCGCTGATGGGGCTGCTCCAGACGTTACACCGGACGGGGATGTTCGAGGTGTTCAGCGAACCCGGAACCTACTACACCGTGTTGACCACCCACGGGGTGTTCCTCGTGATCGCCTTCACGATCTGGTTTCTGGTGGGCGTGTTCGTCTGGGCGGTGACGACGAGCCTCGACCGGGGCGTCGAGAGCCTCCGATTCACCTGGAGCTGGTACGGGCTGATGAGCCTCGGGACGGCGCTGGCCGGTATCGCCATCCTCGCGGGGTTCGTCGACGACTGGCCGATCGTCGGTGACGTCAGCGCCGACGTCCTCTTTACGTTCTACGCGCCGTTGCAGGCACACCCGATGTTCTATCTCGGACTGGCGATCTTCATCGTCGGCACCTGGGTCGCCGGCGTCGACTGGTTCCGCTCGTGGTGGGTCTGGAAGCAGGAGAACCCCGACGAGCGGATCCCGCTGCCGACGTTTATGGTGTTGACGACGATGCTCATGTGGTATATCGCCACCCTGGGTGTCGCCGTCGCGGTGCTCGCGTTCCTGTTGCCGTGGTCGCTCGGCCTGCTCGAGACCGTCAACCCACTTCTCACCCGGACGCTGTTCTGGTTTTTCGGCCATCCTGTCGTCTACTTCTGGCTGATGCCGGCGTACATGATGTGGTATCTCCTCTTGCCGAAGATCTCCGGCGGCCGGCTGTTCAGCGACCCGCTCGCACGCGTCGTCTTCATCCTGTTTCTGATCCTCTCGGTGCCGACCGGGATCCACCACCAGTATCTCGACCCCGGCATCTCGGAGGGATTTAAGTTCATCGCGATGACCAACACCATGTTCTTGCTGTTGCCCAGCCTGCTGACGGCGTTTACCGTCGTCGCGAGCATGGAACACGGCGCCCGTCAGCGCGGCGGGGAGGGACATTTCGGCTGGCTGAAGGCGCTCCCGTGGGGGAACCCGGCGTTCACCGGAATGGCCCTGGCGGGGCTGATGTTCGCCGCCGGCGGCTTCTCGGGGATGATAAACGCCGGCATGAACATCAACTACCTCGTCCACAACAGCTTCTGGGTGCCCGGTCACTTCCATCTCACCGTCGGCACGGCCGTCGCGTTGACGTTCATGGCCTCGACCTACTGGTTCCTGCCCCAGCTTACGGGCCGGAAGCTGTTCAGCAGACCCCTCGCGCTCGTCCAGGTCGTTCTCTGGTTCGTCGGCATGACGTTCATGTCCAACGCGATGCACCGGGCCGGCCTGCTCGGCATCCCCCGGCGGACCGCCGAGCCGTGGTACGACGGCTTCGAGTTCGAGGCCGGCGTCGGCTCGGTCGGCGAGCTGAACGCCCAGATCGCCCTCGGTGGCACCTTGCTCACCCTCTCCGTGGCGATCTTCCTCGTCGTCGTGATCGGCACCGCGTTGAACGGCAAATCCTCGGAGATCGAAACCAGCGTCATCCCCGAACCGCTGTCGGGGCCCGAGGACTCCCCGCTCGTCCTCGACAACCTCAAGCTGTGGACGGTGATCGCGGTCGTGCTGGTGGTGCTCGCGTACACCCTGCCGCTGGCGTCGATCATCGACCGCGGCGGCCTGCTCGGTCCGGGCGGACGGGCGTTCCCGATGAGCCTCGACAGCCTGGTCGTTCTCGCGCAACTGGCTACGGAGGGAGCGCTCCCGCGATAGCGAACTCCCGACACGAGTCCGGACCGCCGACCCATCCCGGTCCCGAAGCCGTCGGTGCCGCCGTCTGTACCACCTCTCGAACCCGTTCCCGACAACTGAGAATCGGCTCGAAGCTATAGTTACACGGAACCGCTGGTTCCGTACACGAATGACCGACGAGCGCACACGGACGGTAGCCGGGGTGGGGGAGTGATGCGGATCTCCCGGAGCTCGCTTCTGATACTCGCCGCGTTCATGATCCCGGTGGTCGTGGAGTTTCGAACGCTGCTTTTGATGTTCGGCATCGACGTCTCGATCGAGGCGGCCGTCGCGGCCAGCGTGGCCGCCGTCGCCGCGGTCACCCTCTGGGCGGTGATCCCGGCCAGGGGGGATCACGACGGCGCCGAGACGGCGTAACCGGTTCGAACTCGCCGGCGGGAATCGGGTTTTTTCCGCACAGCCCGCGTCTTCCCCGATGGTCACGTATCCACACCTCCTGCTCAACTTCAAGCTGTACGCGGGGACGGCTGGTGAGGACGGGCTCGCTCTCGCGCGGACGGGAGAACGCGTCGCCGCGGCGGCGGATCGAACCGTCGCGGCCGCCCCCCAGACGCCCGACCTGCGGCTGATCGCCGAACGGACGGCGTTGTCGGTCGGCGCCCAGTCGGTCGACGCCTTCGATCCCGGCCGCGGTAACGGCCGGATCTCCCTCGAGGCGGTCGCCGCCGGCGCCGACGTCGTCGGGGACGGGACGCGGCTGCTCGTCGGCGGCGGAATCTCGACGTCCGAGGACGTCCGGCGGGCGTTCGAGCTCGGAGCCGACGTGGTCGGCGCGTCGTCGGCGTTCCTCGAGGCCGACGACCGGCGAGCGTGGCTCGCCGACGCCACGGCGGCAATGGCGACCTAGGCGTCCAGGTACCGTTCGTACACCGGCGGCTCGGAGACCTCCTCGGTCTCGGTGAGCCGACGAACAGAGCGGGCGACCTCCCTGATGCTCGCCGCCTGCTCTTGGCTGGCCGCCGCGACCCCTTCTGCCTCTTCGGCGGCGGTTTCGGCCGAGCGGGCGACCTCCTCGACGGTGGTGGCGATCAGTTCGACGCTCTCTGCCTGCTGGTCGGTCGCGGCCGCGGCGTCCTCCATGCCCGCGGCGGTCGTCTCCGCGGAGTCGTAGATCGCATCCAGGTCGTCGACGGTCTCTCTGACCCGGTCGGTGCCGTCGGCGACGTGTTCGACGGTTTCCTCGGCGGTCTCGACCATCCCCTCGGCGTCGTTTCTGACCTCCTCGACGACGGTCGCGATCTCCTCTAGGTCCTCCCGGGCCCGTTCGGAAAACGACATCACCTCCTCGGCGATCACCCCGAGGGTCGAGCTCTCCCCGGAGGCCCGGGAGGCCTCGATGTTCGCGTTCGTCGCCAGCACCTTCGTCCGTTTCGCGAGTTCGTCGATCCGGTCGACGACGTCGTCGATCGCTTCGGTCCGGGCCTCGAGCTCGTTCGCCGCGGTGCTGACCCGCTCGGTGGCCGCTTCGATCTCCTCGAGGGCCGTTATCGCCCCGTCGGCCGACTCGGTGGCCGAGGCCGCGAGCGTCTCCGTTCGCTCGCTCGCCGCGCTGGCCTCGTCGGCGATCGAGGCGACCTCCTCGACGGCGGCGCTGACGTCCGAAAGCTCCATCGCCGCCCGGCTGACGTCTTCGGCCTGCCTGTCGGTCAGCCCGCTTATCCGCTCGGCTCGCTCGGCGACGTCCTCGCTCGCCTCGTGGATCTCGAGTATCGGAGCCTCGACGTCCTCCTCGACTTCGGTCGCCAGCTCGTCGCGTCGCTCGATCGCCCGCTCTAGATCCTGGGCGTAGGAGTCGACGTACGTATCGGCAGCGACCTGCATGTCGAGGTTGATGATCCGCAACAGTGAGAGCAGCTCGCGCATCCCCTCGTCGACGGCCTCCCGGACCGCCTCCTCTAGGGTCTCGTCGAACAGCTCCTCGTCCTCGCCTCCAGATCCCAGGAGACGGGCGAGTGCGCCGGGCTCCTCCCGGTTGGCCTCCCTGCGGTCGGCCCACGCCTCGAGCTCGTCGACGACCGCCTGCTGGACCCGATCGTTCATCACCCGCTCGAAGATGAGATCGTAGTAGACGCCGTACTGGCCGACGTACTGTTTGAGCGGCATGTCGATGACCTCGTGGAGCTTCCCGATCCGGGCGCGGTTTTTGAAGTACTCCCGGTCGTAGGTTCCCCCGACGAGCGAGACGAGATACGCCTGCTGTGTCTGTTTGAGCTGGGGGACGTCTTTCGGCGAGCGGCCGATCACCTCGACGGCCTCCTCGTACTGAATCAGGTTCGCGTAGAAGTCCTCGGCGATCTCCTCGCGGTGCTCGCTCAACACCGGTCGGAGCCGTTCGAGCCGTCGGACGTCCTCGTCCCCGAACCCGATGAACTCCTTTCGCCACTCGATCTCCTCCTCGTCGAGACCGATGTTCGCGACGAGCTCGTCGGCGTCGACGAACTGGTTGTAGCCCCCGTGTCCGAACGTCCGTTCCGGATCCATATTGGTACATGAGCGGAACAATTTTTAACTGTTGTGTCCGTTCGAAAAACCCGATCTCGGGGAGATGCTCGTCCCTCGCGACGACCGGTCGATCCCCGGACCACCGGTCGATCGTCGCCTCTCACGTCCACCGAACGGAAAGACTGGCTCTCAGTCCACCGAACGGAAAGACTGACTCTCACGCCCACCGAACGGAGTAAGACCGGTGTACACGGCGTTCGTCGCCCATACTTTTCGGACCGGAGACCGGAAGCGACGTATGACAGAGCGGACGCGGTCGAACGGCAGCCTCGATAGGGCGGAGCTGGCCTCGTATCTGACCGAGCTCGCCGAGGAGTTCGACGGCGAGGAGGGTATCGGCGTCGGGGTCGGGAACAAGCGCGTGCGATTACACCCACCCGAGAACGTCGAGTGTACCGTCGAGGTGATCGAGCGATCCTCGCGGCTCCGGGGATCGCGGGAGACCGTCTCCATCGAGTTGAGCTGGAAACCCAACAGCACTGACTGACGCTCAGTGGCTACTAGCCGGCCGTGATCGGGAACTACTTGTCCCTCCCGACGCGACTCTCGCCCGGATGTACGAGACCATCCTCCTGGCGACCGACGGGAGCGAACACGCGGAGGCAGTGGCCGACCACGCGATCGATATCGCGTCGACCCGTGGAGCGAGCGTACACGTCCTCTCGGTCGTCGACGACCGCGCGTTCCTCGTGCTCGACGACGACCGCGTCGAGGCCGTCCGCGAGGACCTCCGGGAGAGCGCCCTCGAGGCCGTCGAGACCGCCGCCCACGCGGCCACGGCTGCGGGAGTCGAGACGACGACGGCCGTCGAGACCGGCAACCCGGCGGAGACGATCGTCGACTACGTCGCGGAACACGGCGTCGACCTCGTCGTGATGGGAACGAGCGGCGACGACTACGAGCGAAACGTCGTCGGGAGCGTCTCCCGACGCGTGGTCGAGGCCGCCCCGGTGCCGGTGTTGACCGTCGGCCTCGACGCCTGACCCCGTCCGCGTCGGGAGGGCGACTCGCTCCGGTAGGCGGTGGACTGATCTCCACAGCTTAATATAACTTCGACCTATACGTTTGCCACTGAATGCGCCGTTCGATCGTCGTCGCCGTCGCCCTACTCGCGATCGCCGCCCTCTTCGTGGGCGGGCCGTCGCTTTTGCTCTCGCCACACGCGAGCGACGTCGCTCCCGAGGAGGCCGACGAGCCCGAAACGCTCTCGCTCGAGGGGTCGGAGTCGGCCATCTGGCCGTACCTGAGCGCACGCGAACACCACGACAAGCGGAGTCCGATCAACGTCCTCGTCCGTGGGGACGCCGAGGCAGTCGTCCAGCTTCTGGTCGAGGAAGGCGAGGGCGACTGGGAGGAGATCGACGAGGACCACGACGACGCCGGCCCGGAGACGTTCGCGGTGATCGAGGACGAGGGTCACCACGCCACGGGGACGGCGTGGGGCGAAGCGGCGGGGACGACCCGGTACGCCTGGGTCGACCCCGGCGACGGCGACCCCTACTGGACGACCGAGACCCTCCAGCTCGACGACGGCGACTACTACGGCCACCGGATGCACATTCGCCTCTACGAGAGCCCGAACGACGGCGACCGGTGGGTCGCCATGCAGGCTCACACCGAGCACTTCGACTGGTTCACCCTGCGTCACCGCGTCGACGGCGTCGAGTCCGCCCAGCTCTCGATCGAACGCGAGCTCATGGACCTCCCGGGCGTCGACCGTCGAGAGGACGTCCGCCGGATCAACCTCGAGAACAGCGGTCCCTCCGACGCCGACGGCTGGGCGACGAAAGTCGATCTCACCGCGATGGCCGCCCTGCTGGTCGTCGGGCTGGGAGCTCGTCGCCAGGGGATACGCGAGCGCGCCGAAGCCGAAGCCGACGACCACCTCACCGACGTCGACCGCGCGCGGCTGGCGGCCGTCCGCGATCGTATCGAGGCCGGCCACCTGCTGCTCGCGGGGACGGTCGTCGGCCTGTTTCTCGGCGTGCGGATCGCCGGAGTCGCCCTCGAACGATACGTCCCCGGGCTCACGATGCACGCCATCGCTGGGCTGTTGTACCCCGTGATCGGCGTCGGGATCCCGGCCGCGACGTACCTGATCGCCCGCGGGCTCGAACGCCGAATCGACGCCGCGGTCACCGCCGGCGGGGCACTCGCCGTGGCGATCTGGATCGATTACGGCCTCGTGAGGGTGGACTCGCTCCCGGTTGACGTCGTCCTCCAGCGGATGCTGGTCGTCGTCGCCCTCGGGCTGATCGCCGGCGGCGCGGCCGCCAGGGCCCGCCGCCAGTCGGCGATAAACGACATGCTGCTCGTCGGCGTCGCTCTGTGGACTCTCGTCCTCGTCGGCACCCTCTTCGGATACCTCTGAGTCGACGCGCCGGGAGATCGGCCGGCCAAACGGTACGCGTGACGGACGGAACGACACAGCTTAATGTATTCCTGGTGTACTCGTCGCCGACCGAATGCGTCGTTCGATCGTCGTCGCCGTCGTCTTGCTCGCCGTGGCGGCTCTCCTCGTCGGTGGCCCGTCGGTTCTGTTCTCCCCGAACACGAGCGACGTCGCCCCCGAGGGAGACGACGAACCGGAGATCGTCACCCTCGAGGGAAGCGAGAGCGGTTTCTGGCCGTACCTCAACGGCCGCGAGGTCCACGAGAAACGGAGCCCGCTGAACGTGATCGTCCGTGGTGAAACCGAGGAGGTCGTCCGGCTCATGTCAGAACAGGGCGAAGTCGACTGGGAGGAGGCCGACCACGACCACTTCGAAGCCGATGAGATCACGGAGGAGCTGTTCGGGAACGTCACGGACGGGGACGATCACGACGACGAACACGATGGGGACGACACGCTGTCGGTTTCCCCGACCGACGTCCCCTGGTCCCAGGCCGACGGGACGACCCGGCTCGCGTACCTCGATCCCGGCCCCGGCGAGGACGCCTACTGGACGACCGAGACCATCCAGCTCGAGGACGGGGAGTACTACGGCTACCGGTATCACATCCGTCTCTACGAGAGCCCGAACCCAGAGGACGAGTGGGTCGTGATGCAGACTCACTCCGAACACTTCGACTGGCTCACCCTGCGTCACCGCGTCGACGGCGTCGAGGCGGCCCAGCTGCGCGTCGAGCGCGATCTCATGTCGATTCCCGGGATCGATCGTCGAGAGGACGTCAGGCGGCTGAACCTCGAGAACAGCGGCCCCTCGGACGCCGACGGCTGGGCGACGAAAGTCGACCTCACCGCGATGGCCGCCCTGCTGGTCGTCGGGCTGGGGGCCCGTCGCCAGGGGATACGCGAGCGCGCCGGGGCCGAAGCCGACGACCACCTCACCGACGTCGACCGCGCGCGGCTGGCGGCCGTCCGCGATCGTATCGAGGCCGGCCACCTGCTGCTCGCGGGGACGGCTCTCGCGGTGGTACTCGGCGTCCGGGTGCTGGGGATCGCGCTCGACCGCCACGTCGACGTTCTCACCGTCCACGCGATCGCCGCCCTGCTGTACCCCGTACTCGCCGTCGGGCTGCCAGTCGCGACGTACCTGATCGCCCGCGGACTCGAACGCCGGCTCGACGCCGCGATCGCCGCCGCGACGTCGTTCGCGGTCGCGATCTGGATCGACTACGGCCTGGTCGGCGTCGATTCGCTGCCGGTGGATGTCGTCCTCCAGCGGATGTTGGCGGTGGTCGCCCTCGGGCTGATCGCTGGCGGCGCGGCCGCCAGGGCCCGCCGCCAGTCGGCGATAAACGACATGCTGGTCGTCGGCGCCGCCCTGTGGACTCTCGTCCTCGTCGGCACTCTCCTCGGTTACCTCTGAGCGGTCCCCTGGCGGTCCCGGACGACGGCCGGATCGATCCGTCCGGCGAGGTAGACGAGACTCGCGAGCAAGGCGAGCACGCCGGCGGGCAACAGCCAGCCGATCGCCGCCAGCAGGGTTCCCCCGGCGGTGATCCCGAGGACGATGAGAACGACCGGCGCACAGCACGCCGAGCCGGCGAGCACCGCCGGCAGGGAGGCCAGAAGGCCCGAGCTCGCACCGAGGCCACAGGCTTTAGGCTGGACGACCGCCAGATACGAGAGCGCGAGGTTGAGCCCGACGAGGGCGGCGAGTCCGACGCCGATTCCCGCGTTCACCGGCGAGAACAGGTAGCGGACGACCGCGAGATCGACGATCGCGATCGGTTCGTAGGCGAACCGGCCGGGCCCCGGCTCGAACGCCCGGTCGAGTGGGTCGTCGACGA
>LKNG01000060.1 GCA_001564115.1 Natrialbaceae archaeon Tc-Br11_E2g8
CCCGCCGATCGGCGGGAGCACCGACTGGCCCGCGTCGGCGGCCGCGGAGGTGACGCCGTTTGCCGCCCCGACCCGCTCCGGGTAGAGCTCGGCGAGCAAGGTGTAGCGGGCGACGGCGTACAGCGCGATCCCGGCGCCAAAGAGCGCGGTCGCGACGAACAGGACGGCCGTCGACCCCGCGGTGACGACGAGTCCCAGCGTCACAGCGGAGACGGCCGTGCTCCCGGCCAGGACGACACGCTCGCCGAACCGGTCGGCGAGCAGCCCACCGGGAAGCTGACCGAGGCCGTAGGCGAGAAAGAGGACGGTCAACAGGACGCCGGCGGTCGCCAGATCGAGGTCGTACGCCGCCCGGAGCTGTGGGAGCACCACCGGGTAGATCATCCGCACGCCGATCGAGAGAAACCAGCCCGCGGCGGCGGCGACGAGGATCGGGCCACGCCCCTCGCTCCAGAGCATCGCCCCCTCGTGTCTGATCGTCGTGAGCGTGGACACGCGTTCGAGTAGTCTCCGTCGGCGGCTTCTCCGCTCTCACGTATCAAGCTTCCGACTCCCGGCCCCCGGACAGCAGTGTCCAGCATTCGACGGGTAGATGGGCCCGAACGGCCGTGTACCGGTCGAAACCGGATCCGTGTCGACCTAACTATCAGATACAAACGTTATTGTTTCCCGTCCAGCTGGCTCCAAAGGGCCGACACGGCCACGCCTGACCCGACGTACGAAGCGTTTTGACCCCACGGCGTCGTCCTGGGGTATGGTACGAGACCACGACGAGTCGGCGATCCCGTCGGTGTACAACCTCGCCGAGGTGCCCGCGTTCCGCGATGAGCCGGGGATCAGACAGTCGGTGTTCCGTGGCAACGATCACCTGCTCGGCTTCTCGATCATCGGCCCTGAAAAGCCCGAGGCCGACCCCCACAGCCACCCCTACGAGCAGTCGAACCTGCTGATCGAGGGACGTCTCGAGTTTCTCGTCGACGGGGAGAGCGTCTTCCTCGAGCCGTACGACGCGCTGACGATCCCGCCGGGAGTTCCCCACACCTCCCGGCCGGTCGACGACGGCAGGGCGGTCCTGCTCGCGTTCTGGCCCCTGCGGGAGGACCGCCTCGAGGCGACGAGCTACCAGCGGGAGTTCTACGATACGGCCGGGGAGTGATCGGCACGGCCCGGAAGTGACCGACTCGCCTGCGGAGTGTTCGGCACGGCCCGGAAGTGACCGACTCGCCCAACCGGTAGCGTGATGGGGCGACCGGTCGAGAGGGCGGACATGGACGTCACCGTCTTCCCCTCTCGTGTGAGCGGGACGGCTCGGGCACCGCCGTCGAAGAGCTACAGCCACCGGGCGATTCTCGCGGCCGGCTACGCCGACGGTGCGACCGTCGAGAGACCCCTCTGGAGCGCCGACACCCGGGCGACGGCCCGGGCCGTGGAGCTGTTCGGCGGCACGGTCGACCGCGAGGAGGGCGACGACACCCTCACGGTCGAAGGGTTCGGGGGTCGCCCGGCGGTTCCGGCGGACGTGATCGACTGTGTGAACAGCGGGACGACGATGCGGCTCGTGACGGCGACGGCGGCACTTGCCGACGGAACGACGGTGCTCACCGGCGACGAGTCGCTGCGGAGTCGCCCCCAGGGACCCCTGCTCGAGGCGATCACTGACATCGGTGGGGAGGCCGCGAGTACCCGTGCCAACGGGCAGGCACCCCTGGTCGTCACGGGACCGATCGGAGGTGGACGGGTCGCTATCCCCGGTGACGTCTCCTCCCAGTACGTCACCGCCCTGTTGATGGCAGGTGCCGTCACCGACGAGGGGATCGAGATCGTCCTCGAGACTCCGCTCAAGTCCGCGCCGTACGTCGAGATCACCCTCGAGTTGCTCGCCGACTTCGGGATCGAGGCCGGGTCGACCGGCGAGGGATTCTCGGTCGAAGGTGGGCAGCGGTACGCCCCGGAGTGCGGAACGTACGCCGTCCCGGGCGATTTCTCCTCGATCTCCTATCTCGTCGCCGCGGGCGCTATCGCCGGCGAGGACGTCGTCGTCACGGGAGCCCGACCCAGCGCCCAGGGGGACGTGGCGATCCTCGAAGTCGTCGAGCGGATGGGCGCGGACCTCGAGTGGGACCGGGAGGCCGGCACCGTCGAGGTCGCCGCGGCGGCGCTCGAGGGCGTCGAGGTCGCGGTCGCGGACACGCCGGACCTGTTGCCGACGGTCGCCGTCCTCGGCGCGGTCGCCGACGGAGAGACGCGGATCGTCGACGCCGAGCACGTCCGGTACAAAGAGACCGACCGCGTGAGCGCGATGGCCGAGGAGCTCGGCCGGATGGGCGTCGAGACGACCGAGACGACCGACTCGCTGACGGTCCACGGCGGCGACTCCCGGCTCCGTGGGGCGACCATCGACGGCCGGGGGGACCACCGGATCGTCATGGCACTCGCGGTCGCCGCGCTCGCCGCCGACGAACCGACGACTATCGAGGGCGCCGAGCACGTCGACGTCTCCTTCCCGGGCTTTTTCGACGTCCTGGCCGGCCTCGGGGTCGACCTCCGGCGGGAGTGAGGACCCCCGGCGGGAGTGTGCCGCCGGTGGGCGCTGTCGTATCGGTGACGGTCACAGCGAGCGCGGTCGAATAGACGACGGTGGCAGGTGCCGTGATCGAATCGGCGAGCGGAAACGGAACCGACTGCTCAGCGGTACAGGGAGAGATACAGCATCCCGAAGCCGACGATGAAGGGGACGGTCTCGACGATGTAGAAGGCGACGTGTGGGGAGGACAGCTGTGAGGTTATCGTCGTGAACGCCACACCCATACTGAGGAAGGCAAAGCCGATGAACGCCGACTCGAGGCGTTTGGTCGGGCGCGCACGGTAGGACTGGAAGCTGATGACCGTCAGACCGAGCGCCAGGGCGAAGACGGTCATCCGCATGAACATGAGCAGGGCATCGAGCAGCTCGGTCATCCGAACCACCCCGCGACGAGCGCCCGCATCTTAGCGATCGGCACCGAGGTCGTCCCACAGCTGGGCGAACCGGTCGGGGAGGTTCTCTTCACGGAAGATCCGGACGTCGTACTCGTCGTCCTCGAGGGAGATGACCGTGCTGTTGAAGTTACACCGGTACTCGCTGTAGTGATTGCCGTCGTCGGCGACGAGCGTCCGCTCTTTGATCAGGTCGTGCTGTTTGAGGGTGTCGAGACGCCGGTAGATCGTCGGCTGTGAGAGCTCCAGCCGTTCGGTCAGGTCCTTGGCCGAACAGGGTTCGTGGCTGATCTCCGCCAGAACCGTCCGCGCCTTGTCGTCCCCGATAGTATCGAGAATCTCCTCGATGGGGGTCTCTTCGTCCATATCACCGTGATACCGAGCGGCCGGCAAAAGGTTTTCTCAAACGGAGATAACACCTTTATATACCTGTTATCGGCGACCGAGAGGCCTGTCGATAATATATGGTAATCGGGTGTATACGGGGTCGTATGGCAACGACGGACAACTCATTCAACGGGCTAACCGAGCGGTGTGAGGAGTGCGGTATGGACACCCTACACGAGGTCAACATCCAGATCGTGACCGAGTCGACCGACGGCGACAACACGCAGTTCTCCCGGGAGCCCTACCGCGTCCGGGAGTGTCAGCGCTGTGGTAACCGCGACCGTCAGCGGATGAACAACGCCTGATCGGCCGGCCTTCGGTGGGCGAGTCCGGCCGACCCGTTCTCGCGCGAACCGGCCTTCGACCGATTCCTCCGAGACCGCAAAACGCGACCGATCAGTCGTCGCCGTCCTCGTCGACGACGACGACCTCGCCGTCGACGACGTCGACGTTGATCAGCGTCTTGACGTGGTAGCCGGCGTCGTCGACCGCGTTCTCGCCACCGACTTTCTTGATCACGGCGACGGTGTCGACGACCTCCGCGCCGATCCCGTCGAGTGCCTCGAGGACGGCCGCCAAGGTGCCGCCTGTCGAGAGCACGTCGTCGAGCACGAGCACCCGCTCGTCGGCGCCGACGTCGTTTATGAACATCTCCGACTCCGAGTAGCCCGTCTCCTGGGCGATGGCGACCTCGCCGTCGAGGCCGTACTCGCGTTTGCGGATCACGGTGAGGGGGATGTCGGTCATCAGCGAGACGGCCGTCGAGATGTGGATCCCCATCGCTGCGGGGGTGACGATCCGGTCGACCTCCCGGAGCTCGGCCTTGCGGATGATCCCGATGACGATCTCCCGGAGCAGCCCCGGATCCAGCATCGGGACGCCGTCGCTGATCGGGTGAACGAAGTACTGGTAGTCGCCTTTCTCGACGATCGGCGCCTCGAGCAACGACGCTTTCAGCTGATCCATGTCGCCCGTGGGAAGGTGACCGAGTAAAACCTGACGAAAGCCGCCGGTCCGCCCGACGGGAGTCGTCGTTCGCCGTCGACGACGCGGCTCCGACGGCACGGTTCCGACGGACAACGACAGCTAGTTGTCCGGTGGCCGTCATCGCCCCTCTATGGAGGCGGCACTCATCGTCCTCGACGGCTGGGGGATCGGCGAGCACGACCGCAGGGATGCGGTGAGAGCCGCCCAGACGCGCGTCTTCGACCGGCTGTGGCGGGAGG
Source organism: Natrialbaceae archaeon Tc-Br11_E2g8 (assembly GCA_001564115.1). Classification (GTDB taxonomy): domain Archaea; phylum Halobacteriota; class Halobacteria; order Halobacteriales; family Natrialbaceae; genus Tc-Br11-E2g8. The sequence continues at coordinate 4,590 of LKNG01000060.1, forward strand.
GAGCTTCGGGACGGCTCGCGGTCACCGGCCGACGGGTCGGCCTGCCCGACGGGCAGATCGGCAACAGCGAGGTCGGCCACCTGACCATCGGCGCCGGCCGGGTCGTCGACCAGGCGTACACGCGTCTCTCCGATGCGATCGCCGACGGCTCGTTCCGGGAGAACGGGGCGATCGCGTCGGCGTTCGACCACGTCGCGGAGACGGGGGGCCGTCTGCACCTCCTCGGGCTGGTCAGCGACGGCGGCGTCCACGCCGACCACGACCACCTCCACGCGTTGATCGGGATGGCCGCCGATCGCGGGATCGAGGCCGTTACCCACGCGTTCACCGACGGCCGGGACACGCCGCCGACCGCGGGCGCGGGATACCTCGCCACGCTCGAGGACGTCGTCGCGGCGGCGGGCACCGGCGACGTCGCGACCGTCTGTGGCCGGTACTACGCGATGGACCGCGACGGCAACTGGGAGCGGACGAAACGCGCCTACGACGCGATCGTCCGCCGGGAGGCCGACCACGTCGCCGGCTCCGCCGTCGGGGCCGTCGAGGCCGCTTACGACCGCGGGGAGACCGACGAGTTCGTCGAGCCGACGCTGGTGGTGCCGGCAGAGCCCGACCCGTGGGAACCACTGACCGGGGACGACGCCGTCGTCTGGTTCAACTTCCGGGCGGATCGGGCCCGCCAGCTGACCCGGATGCTCGCCGACGTCCGACCGGAGTGGTCCGTCGAGACCGAGCCGCCGTCGGTCCCGGTCGTGACGATGACCGAGTACGACCGGACGTTCGATCTACCCGTGGCCGTCCCGCCGATCGAGCCGAGAAACGTCCTCGGGGAGGTCCTCGCCGACGCCGGCTACAGCCAGCTACGGATCGCCGAGTCCGAAAAGTACGCCCACGTCACCTACTTCTTGAACGGCGGCCGGGAGGTCGAGTTCGACGGTGAGATCCGCGAGATCGTGCCGAGCCCGGACGTCCCGACCTACGATCTGGCTCCGGAGATGAGCGCAGCCGAGGTCACCGACTCGGCGATCCGGATCCTCGCGGCTGACGATCCCGACGTGCTCGTCTGCAACTACGCCAACCCCGACATGGTCGGCCACACGGGCGAGTACGGGGCCGCGATCGAGGCCGTCGAGGCCGTCGACATGGAGCTGGGCCGGCTGCTCGCGGCGCTTTCGGACGCCGACGCCCACGCGCTCGTCACCGCCGACCACGGCAACGCCGACGACATGGGGACGGCGAGCGATCCACACACGGCCCACACCGACGCCGACGTCCCCGTCGTCTACCGCGCGCCCGACGGCACGGACGGCGGCCGGCGGATCCGCGATGGAGGTGGGCTCGCCGATATCGCCCCGACGCTGCTCGAGCTGGTCGGCCTCGAACTGCCCCCGGAGATGACCGGGGCGTCCCTTCTGGAGTGACACTGCCGGCGTGGATCGTCGTCCCGTGGCCGGTGGACACTCGAACGGCGCCGGTGGCGAACCACGACCGACCGGATCAGACGTCCTCGAGGGCGTAGTAGACCCCGCCGAGGACGAGCCCGAAGACGGCGTGTCCGACGCCGCTCATCGGGTTGAAGTCGGGGACGGGCGGCGCCATCGGCCCCATCGCGCCCACCCAGGCCGGCATCACGAACGTCGCGAGGACGAGCCACAGGACGAGCCCGTAGACGAGCCCCGCGAGGAGCGTCCGCGTCGAGCCCGAGAGCCGGGCGAAGCCGACGACCGCGGCGAACACGACCCCGAGGACCGCCGAGTGGGCCATGTGGATGAGCCAGCCGAGTTCGCCGGCCGGCCCCTCGATCCCGTACATCACCGGGATCGCCATCTCCAAAACGTTCGTCATCATCGCCGTCATCAGCAGGCCGAAGACGACGCCGCCGGCGAGCCCGCCGGCCACGCCCGCCTTCCAGTTTCCGGGTAGCCCGTCCGTCTCGACTCCGTCGGTAGTCCGCGTTTCGGTCGACATACAGTGGCCACGTCGATTCCCCACGTAGAGTCGGTATCCCGGCCGTGCGATCGACCCACACTTCCGCCGAGCCCTCGGTCTCCTGGCGCTCAGCTCTCACTTCCGCCGAGCCGTCCGTTTCCGCCGGTTCGGCCGATTTCCGGAGACGTGGGCCGTCGGGTATACGGACGTGGGCCGTCGGATAAGGATTCGCCCGTGTCAGGCCTCGACCGCCAGCCCGGCGACCTCGAGGGCCTCCTCGACCCCACAGTCGTCGTGGATCACGGCGGAGACGGCCCGGGCGATCGCCTCGGGATCGTCGTGCTGGAAGATCGACCGGCCCATCGAGACGCCGGCGCCGCCGGCGTCCATCGTCCCGCGGACCATCTCGACCGTCTCCCTGTCGGTGCCTTTCGAGCCGCCGGCGATCACGACCGGGAGCCGGGTGGAGTCGATCACGTGCTCGAAGCTCTCCGCGTCGCCGCTGTAGCCGGTCTTCACGAGGTCGGCGCCGGCCTCCTCGGCCAGCCGAACGGCGTGACCGAGCGCCTCGGGATCGGTGCCGTCGACGCCGGGGCCACGCGCGTAGGCCATCGCGAGCACGGGAATGCCGTACCGGCCGGCGTCGGCGGTCAGCGCGGCCAGATCCTCGAGCTGGCCCGGTTCGTACGTCGAGCCGACGTTTATGTGCAAGGAGACGGCGTCGGCGCCGGCGCGGATCGCCTCCTCGACCGTACAGGTCATCCGCTTGTCGTTCTCGTCGGGGCCGATCGTCGTCGAGGCGTTGACGTGGACGATGTAGCCCTTGCCGTTTTTGTTCGGGTGGACCCGGGGGGCGATCCCCTTCTGTGTGAGGACGGCGTCGGCCCCGCCGCGTGTCACTCCGTCGATCGTCGATTCGATGTCTTTGAGTCCCGTGACCGCCCCCATCGTGATCCCGTGGTCCATCGGGACGACGAGGTAGCGGCCGTCGGTTCCGATCCGATCCAGACGTGCGTCGATTCCGGTGTTCGCGGTCATATGCGAGGTAGTAGCAAGCTCCCTATTAAGGCTGTTCCGCTTCGGGCTCGGACGCTCCCCGGAGCGCGCCGCGTTTCAGCTCGGTGGCACGCTCTTCCAGGATCGCCGCAGTCTCCGCGGCCGGCCGTCCCTCCTCGACGCCCTCGGCGACGACGTCGACGAGAGCGCTGCCGACGATCACCCCGTCGGCGCCGGCACGGACGATCCGTTCGGCGTGGTCGCCGGTCTTGATGCCGAAGCCGACGGCTTTGGGGACGTCCCAGTCGTCGATCCGTTCGAGACTCGACTCGGTCCGGTCGGAGACCTCCTCGCGGGCGCCGGTCGTCCCCAGCCGAGCCTGGACGTAGACGTATCCTGAGACCCGCTCGCGGGTCCGCTCCAGGCGCTCCCCGCGGGTGGTCGGCGCGACGATGAAGATCAGATCGAGGCCGAACTCGTCACACGCCGCCCGCAGCGGGCCCGCCTCCTCGGCCGGCAGGTCCGGCACGACGAAGCCGGCGATGCCGGCCTCGGCGGCTCGCTCGACGAACGGCCGGGACCCCTCCTCGGCGCCGTACTGGTAGAGCAGGTTGTAGTAGGTCATACAGACCAGTGGCACGTCGACGTCGAGCTCCTCGACGAACGCGAAAAAGCGCTCGGGGCTCATCCCCGCCTCCAGGGATCTGACGATCGCACTCTGGATCGTCGGCCCTTCGGCGATCGGCTCGGAAAACGGGAGCCCGAGTTCGATGACGTCCGCGCCGCCGCGGGCGAGCGCCTCGACGTACTGCAGGGAGGACTCGTAGTCGGGGTCGCCGGCGACGAGGTAGGGGACGAACGCCGGCCCGTCGGCGAACGCGGCCGCGAGCTCGTCGGCCGGCTCGGTCCCGTCCCCGGACGGCGGCGGGCTCATCGCAGCCCTCCGTCGAAGACGGACATCTCGGGTGCGGCCTCGATCCCCCGTCGGTCCGTCTCCTCGATCACCGTCTCCAGGTCCTTGTCGCCCCGCCCGGAGACGTTGACGATCACGACCTCCCCGAGCTCGTCGCCGGCCTCCTCGAGGTACGCGAACGCGTGGGCAGTTTCGAGTGCGGGGATGATCCCCTCGGACGTCGAGAACCGGTGGAACGCCTCCAGGGCCGCGTCGTCGTCGACGTTCACGGGAGTCACCCGTCCCTCGTCGACGAGGTAGGCGAGCTCCGGGCCGACGCCGGCGTAGTCGAGACCGGCGGAGACGCTGTGAGACTCCATGATCTGGCCGTCCGAGTCCTGGAGCAATCGCGTGCGGGCGCCGTGGAGGACGCCATCCGCGCCGGTCGACAGCGAGGCGGAGTTCGGCGCGACGCCGGCGTCCTCGTCGACCTCGAGGCTCGAGCCGCCGGCCTCGACGGCGAAAAGCGAGACGTCTTCGTCGGGGACGAACTCGTGGAACATCCCCATCGTGTTCGAGCCCCCGCCGGCACAGGCGACGACCGAGTCGGGGAGCCCGCCGGTCCGCTCGCGGATCTGTTCGCGGGCCTCCTCGCTGATGATCGCCTGGAAGTCACGGACCATCCGGGGGAACGGCGACGGACCGACGACGCTCCCGATCACGTAGTGGCTGTCTTCGACCGTCCGGGACCAGTCGCGCATCGTCTCCGAGATGGCCTCTTTGAGCGTTCCGCGACCGATGTCGACCGGGTTCACCTCGGCGCCGTTTATCCGCATCCGGAAGACGTTCGGCCGCTGGCGGTTGACGTCCGTCCGACCCATGTAGATCTCACAGGGCATCCCGAGGTGGGCCGCCGCCATCGCCGTCGCCGTCCCGTGTTGGCCCGCGCCGGTCTCGGCGATGATCCGCTCTTTGCCCATGTACTTCGCGAGCAGCACCTGCCCGAGGGCGTTGTTGAGCTTGTGAGCGCCGCCGTGGAGGAGATCCTCGCGTTTGAGGTACACCTCCCGACCGTACCGGTCGCTCAGCCGGTCGGCCCGACCGAGCGGCGTCGGCCGGCCGCCGAAATCCCGGATTCGCTCGCGGAACTCGTCGAGAAAGCCGTCCTCGTTGCCGAGGACGTACCGCTCGTAGGCGTCCTCTAGCTCCTCGAGCGCCGGCATCAGCGCCTCGGGAACGTACTGTCCACCGTACCGTCCGAACTGTGTGTCGCTCATGTGCGTGTCTCCGTTTCGGTCCGCGATCCGTCCGCCGTCTCCCCCGCCTCGACCAGCCGCCGCGTGTTCGTCTCGACGTCGCCGTCGCCGTCGTGGTTCATGATCGCACCCCCCACGAGCAGCCCGTCGGCGCCCGCGGCTCGCATCCGACGGGCGTCCGCGGGCCTCGTGATCCCGCTCTCGGCGAGCAGGGTCAGCCGGTCGGGCACCTCGGGGGCGATCCGCTCGAACGTCCCGAGATCGACCTCCAGCCGCGTGAGATCCCGGTTGTTCACCCCGACGAGCTCCGCGTCCGTCGCGAGTGCGGCAGCCAGCTCCTCGCGGTCGTGGACCTCGACCAGCGGCTGGAAGCCGCGATCGCGGGCGGCCGCCACGAGTCCCTCGAGGTCGTCGACGAACCTGGCGATCACCAGGACGGCGTCTGCCGCGACGACGTCTAGATGCTCCTCTCGGAGGAGAAAATCCTTCCGGAGGACGGGGACGTCGACGGCTTCACGGACCCGTTCGAGCGCCTCGGGGCTACCCCCGAACTGGGTCGGCTCGGTGAGCACCGAGATCGCTGCTGCACCGCCTGCGACCATCGCCTCGGCGAGGGCGACGGGGTCGTCCTCGCGGTGCCCGTCGCTCGTCGGACTCGTCGGCTTCACCTCCGCGATCAGCGGCATCCGGCCCGCGGCGGCCGCGTCGGCGAGCGCGTCGGGCAACGGTCGTGGATCGACGGAGACTCGTTCCCCGCCGGCTCTTTCCCGGGCGGCCTCGAGGATCGCGGCCACGGCGGGCGCGAGCTCCTGATCTGGGTCCATTATTGTACATTGACGTACTCATATGTACATAAGGCTTGCGCCATCCGACGAAGGTGTATTCAAGTCGGCGGCCCACGAGTCGGTCGGTATGGACACACAGACCGACGCCGGCATCTACGCGCGGGAGTCGGCGTACCTCGAACGGTTCGTCCAGGTGGGGGTCGCGAGCGGACGGGTGTTACGCGTCTCGTTTCCCGAACGGCCCGAGCCGGAGGCGAGCGAGGACCATCCGCTCCTCGACCGGCTCTTTACCTACCTCGACGGCGTCGAACCGGTCGGCTTCGAGGACGTGACGGTCGCGCTCACGTTGCCGACCGACCGGCGAGGAGTCCTCGAGGCGGTCCGGACGCTCCCCTACGGCGAGAGCGCCACCGTGAGCGGGGTCGCGGCGATGACCGCCGGACTCGACGCGGAGACCGAAGCGGACCTCGCCCTCGTCCGGAGCGCACTCGCAGAGAACCCGGCACCGATCCTGATCCCCGACCATCGCGTCCGGGACGGACCGAGCGCCGCCCCGCCGGCGGTCGAACAGCGCCTCCGCTCGCTCGAGGGTCTCTGAACGAAACTGCGGGCCGGCTCAGTCGACCCGGACGATTCGCGTCGAGCCGGTTCGGGGGTCGATGTGGACGTTCCAGGCGCCCGCTCGCGTCTCCGCGGGGACGATCCAGGTCCCGCGGGTCCGTCTGGGGGTCGCCGTGACGATCGATTCACAGCCGGCGTCGTCCAGCGCGTCGTAGGCCACGACGGCCGCCGACTCGCTTTCTGTCACGCGGTCTGGATCTCTCGAGGGGGTCAGACGGTCGAACATGTGTCGTGGTTCACTCCGTGTGTGGTTATCTCGCGGGTACGGTTCTCACGCGCCGGGAACGGCGTACGACACGTCGGGACGCCATCCACGACGCGTGGACGCGACGGCTCCACGGCGTGCGGGCGCGACGGTTTCGCGACGCCTGGACCGGCGACGATTCCGTGGCGTGAGGCCAGACGCCGATTCCGCGACGTGCAGGGGCTATCCCTTCTTGAACGTGACGCCAGCGCCGGTCTCGGGGTACTCCCAGACGACGTTGTCGTACGTGCAGGCGAACCGACAGCTCGAACACTCGAGGCAGTTCTCGTAGGCGATGTGGGGGACGCCGTCGTCCCCTTCCCGCCAGACGTTCGCCGGACACACCGAGACGCAATCGTTCGTCGTACACCGCGCACAGACGTCGGGCACCTTCACGTCCAGGTGGGAGTCACCCGCGTCGTCGTACTTGACGGTGTACAGTCGATCCTCCATCGAGTCGTTCGTGATCTGGGGTACGTCGGGTTCTGCGCTCATATCAGGTCACCACCTTGCGGTATCGCAGGGCCAGCTTCGCCAGCCCCCGCCAGCCGCCGAGGGCGTCGATTACGGCCCGTTTCGCACGGTTCGCGTGTTCTGCTTTCGGCTCTCTGTCCATCCGGAAGTACTCCGCGCCGGCGTCGGCGAACGCCGTCGGCATCGTCTCGAACAGCAGTTCGCGGTCCTCCTCGACGGTCTCCTGTAGCCAGGCGTACCGCTCTAGGTTCTTCACGACGAACGACTCCTCTAGGGCCCGACCGTAGGCCTCGAGGGCGTCGGCGTCGGTGCGACCGCGGGCGTTCGCGTCGGCGATCACCCTGCCGGCGTGGTAGCCGCTCTCGACGGCCATGTTCGTCCCCTCGAGGTGGACGCCGTTGTTGAGCACCAGCCCGGCGGCGTCGCCGACGATCACCGCGCCGTCGTGAGCCAGGTCGGGGACGCTCTCGGCGCCACCCTCGGGGATCGTCTTCGCGCTGTACTCGACCGTCCGCGCGTCCCGCAACAGCGGCGCGACCCGCGGGTGGGATTTGAACAGGTTCAGGGTCTCCTCGGGGGGCTGTTCGTTCACCGCGGCGTCCTCCAGCCGGTAGGCGACGCCGACGCTGACCGTGTCGCCGTTCGTGTAGATGAAGCCGCCGCCGAAGGCCTCGCCGACGGCTCCCTCCCCGAAGTAGTGATAGGAGACGCCGGCGTCGCCGAACAGGCGGAACCGGTTTTCGATCACGTTCTCCCCGTGGGGGAACTCGAGGACCTCCTTTGCCGCCACCGCGACGTTCTCGCGGGACTCGGTAGCTTTGAGGTTCGCCCCCTCGCCGACCAGCGAGTTCGCCCCCTCCGCGAGGACGACGTACGGCGCCTCGATCTCGCCGTCCGGACGGTCGGTTTCGACGCCGACGATCTCCCGGCCTTCCCGGAGCAGCCCCGTCACCGTCGTCTCGGTGACGAGCGTCGCGCCGGCCTCGACCGCCTGCTCGGCGAACCACTCGTCGAACTCGCCGCGAAACACCGTGTAGGAGTCGTTGTGAGGCTCCCGGCGCCACTCGCCGGGGCTGATCGAGATGGCGGTCTCGTCGTCGTGGCTCAGCATACTGAACCGCTTCTCGGCGATGTATCGTTCCAGGGGAGCGTCCTCGAGGTCGACCAGCTCACGGATCGTCGGCGTATAGAGGACGCCGCCGAAGACGTTTTTCGCTCCCGGGGAGGAGCCACGCTCGATCAACAGGACCTCGAGGTCCCGCTCGGCCATCGTCAGCGCGGCGGCGCTGCCGGCCAGCCCCGCGCCGACGACGACGGCGTCGAACTCGCCGTCGTAGTTCGGGGCTTCGAGCACCTCCTCGTCCACACGCTCGAGTATCGCGCTCATGGGGTCACCTCCATGGGGTCGTGGTCGGCCAGTTTCTCCGCCAGCGCCGGACAGACCTCAGCGAAGTCGCCGACGTAGCCGTAGTCGGCGTGTTCGAAGATCGGCGCGTTCGGATCGTTGTTGATCGCGACGACGGTTCCGCTGTTGTTCATCCCCTCCAGATGCTGGATCGCGCCGCTGATGCCGACGGCGACGTACAGCTCCGGCCGGACGGTCTTGCCCGTCTGACCGACCTGTCGGGAGCCGTCGACCCAGCCCTCGTCGACCGCCGCGCGGCTCGCGGCGAGCTCGGCGTCGAGGGCCTCCGCGAGCTCGAGTGCGGGGCCGAGATCGCCCTCGACGCCGTGGCCGACGGCGACGATCCGCTCGGCTTCGGTGATGTCGGCGGTGTCGCCGACCTCCCGTTCGAGCACCTCGCTGATCGTGTCGGCCTCTTCGACGACGACTTCGGCGTGCTCGATCTCGCCGTCGCGGTCGGGGTCGGGTTCGGCGGCCTCGAAGACCCCGGGTCGGATCGTCGCCATCTGCGGGCGGTGGTCCTCACAGATGATCGTCGCGAGGATGTCCCCGCCGAAGGCGGGCCGGCGGGCCTGGAGGATTCCCTCCTCGTCGACGTCGATCTCGGTGACGTCGGCGGTGAG
>LKNG01000061.1 GCA_001564115.1 Natrialbaceae archaeon Tc-Br11_E2g8
ACCCCCTGGGCGTGGTTGCCGGCGCTGGCGGCGACGACCCGGTCGAGCTCGCCGCCCTCGAGCTCGCTTGCGATCTTGTTGTACGCTCCCCGCGGCTTGAACGAGCCCGTCCGCTGGAGGTGTTCGAGCTTCAACGAGAGCCGGTCGACCTCGGACATCGCCTCCAGGGAGCTCGGCCGGACGACCGGCGTCTGCCGTATCAGCCCCGACTCCTCTAAGCGCTCGCGGGCCGCCTCGACGTCGGCGAACGTGACCGGGACGCTCACGGCTCGGTCACCCCTTCCCCGTGCGGGGTCGGCCGGCAGCGTTCTTCCTCGGGCGGGGCTGACCGACCGGAAGTCACGGCTCGACCGGCCTCCCCTCGCCCGGCAGACTCACCGCAACTCCTTCGCGCAGGGCGGCGGCTTTCACCGTGTTGTACAGCAACATCGTGATCGTCATCGGGCCGACCCCGCCCGGCACGGGCGTGATCACGCTCGCTTTCTCCTTCGCGCTCTCGAACTCGACGTCGCCGACGAGCTCGTAGCCCTTCTCGGTGTCGGCCTCGACGCGGTTGACGCCGACGTCGATCACGACCGCGCCCTCGCCGATCATCGAGCCGTCGATCAGCTCGGGGTACCCCGCGGCCGCGATCACGACGTCCGCCTCCCGGGTCTTCGCCCCGAGGTCGTCGGTCCGGGAGTGGCAGATCGTCGTCGTCGCGTTGCCGCCGGGGCCTTTCTGGATCAGCAGGTTCGCCATCGGCTTGCCGACGATGTCGGAGCGGCCGACGACGACGGCGTCTTTCCCCTCGGTGTCGACGTCGGCTGCCTCGAGCAGCAGCTGGACGCCGTGGGGGGTACAGGGTTTGAATCGCGGATGGCCGGCCACCAGCCGGCCGACGTTCTCGGGGTGGAAGCCGTCGACGTCCTTGCCGGGGTCGATGCTCCGGAGCACGCGACGTTTGTCGACGTGGTCCGGGACGGGCATCTGCACGAGGATGCCGTGGACCGCGGGATCGTCGTTCAGTCGGTCTACGGTCTCGAACAGCTCCTCTGCGGGAGCGTCGGGGTCGACCTCGTGGTGGATCCCCTCGATGCCGACCTCCTCGCAGGCGCGGGCTTTCATCGAGACGTACGTCTCGCTCGCGGGGTCGTCGCTCATCAACACCGTCGCGAGCCCGGGTGTGACGCCCTCGGCCGCGAGTTCGTCGATGCAGTCGGCGAGCTCCCCGCGGATCCGATCGCCCACCGCGTTGCCGTCGAGGACGTGTGTCACGGCCACCCCTCCGTCGGTACGTACACGGTGCGTTCGTTCGTCGTGGTCCGGTCGGTCATGGTTGGTCGGGCCCGGCCCGCTCGAACGCCGGGCGATACCGTGAGATCCCCCGCCCCGCGTAATCAATCCACGGGACGGCCGCACCGAACCGCCCGAACGCACGCCTCTACTCCACAACTCATACGTGAGCTGTCAGCTGTAGTTATCGGCGAGCGCGCCGTCGACGGAGCCGGCCGGCTCCGTCGAGTTCACCCGGCGGACCGATCGGCCACGCATGGGCGTTTGAGGGGCTGTATCGGCCGATCGACCGGGCTGTCGGGTCGCCGTATTCCGTCGTTTTAAGTGGGGAGCTACCGTCCTCATCGACAATGGCAGACAACCAGCCGCCACGAAGCGAGGAGAGCCACCCGAACTACCCGAGCGTCGATCAGTCCGACCGGGTTCTCCCCAGGAACCTGCGTCAGACCGGCGACGCGGACATCCAGATGCTGATCTCGACCCGCGTGCGCAAATCGCCGTTCTGGCACCTCTCGGTCGAGGAAGGTTGCTGGCGGGCGACCGTCTACAACCGGATGTACCATCCCCGCGGGATGATCGAGCCCGAGGACGGGGGCGCGATGGCCGAGTACGACCTGCTGGTCAACCACGTGACGCTGTGGAACGTCGCCGTCGAGCGCCAGATCCGCGTGAAAGGCCCCGACGCCGAGGCGTTCGCCAACTACGTCATCACCCGTGACGCGACCGAGATCGAGCCGATGCACGGCAAGTACGTCATCCTCTGTAACGAGGACGGCGGCATCCTGAACGACCCGATCCTGCTTCGACCCGGGGAGGAGGAGTTCTGGTTTTCGATCTCCGACTCGACGCTCATGCAGTGGCTCCAGGGGGTCAACGTCGGCGAGGACTTCGACGTGGAGATCGACGAGATCGACGTCTCTCCGATGCAGATCCAGGGGCCGAAATCCGTCGACGTCATGGTCGACGTCGTCGGCGAGGAAGTCGAGGAGATTCCCTACTACGGGCTGATGGAAGCGGAGGTAGACGGCTGTGAGGTGCTGGTCAGCCAGACCGGCTTCTCCGGGGAGAAAGGCTTCGAGATCTACGTGAAAGACGCGACGGAGAACGCCGAACGCGTCTGGAACCCCGTGATGGAGTCGGTGCGCGACCACGGCGGGGACGTCATCGCCCCCTCCCACCACCGTCGGATCGCGGCGGGGATCCTCTCGTGGGGCCAGGACATGGACCACGAAACCTCGCCGTTCCAGGTCAACCTCGGCTACCAGGTGCCAGACGACAAGGACGCCGACTACATCGGAAAGGAGGAGCTCGAACGCCAGCAGGCGCTCATCGACGACGGCGAGTATCCGTTCACCCACAAGCTCGTCGGCCTCAAACTCGCCGGCGAGCCGATCCGGGACTACGCGTCGGACTTCTGGCTCGTCTCCGATCCCGAGACCGGCGAGGAGTGTGGCTACGTCACCTCGCCGTGGTGGAACCCCGAACTCGAGACGAACCTCGCGCTCGCCCACGTGCCCGCGGAGAAACTCGAGCACCTCGGCGTCCCGCTCGACGACCGGATCTACGACGCCGTCGACGACGTCGACGTCGAGTTCGAGGTCCACCTCCCCGAGGAGTACGCCGAAGAGCCCGGCGAACCCGTCTACGCACAGCTGGCGAACGTCCCGTTCAAACCCTCGGTGAACCCGAGCGCCCGCGAGCAGGCGAAACTCCACGCCCGGGAGGACGCAGAGCAGTGAGCTCGACCGGTCCGGACGGCCGTCGGAGCCGTAAGCTACGTCCGCGTCGGGCCCCGAGTTCCGGCACGGGACGGCCCGCCCGGACCGATCGGGAGACGGGCCTCCACTGAAACCAATGGCACTCGAAACTTCGACCACGACGGACGGTGTCGCTCGGCTGCTGGCGGAGCCACGCTTCGAGCTGATGCCGTTCGACAGCTTCGGCGAGCAGATGGAGGGGCTGCCCGACGGCTCGACGATCACCGTCACCGCCTCGCCACAGCTCGGGGTCGAGGCGACCGTCGAGTGGACCGAACGGGGGGCCGAGGCGGGCTACGAGATGGTTCCACACATCGCGGCCCGCTACGTTCGGGACGCGGATCACCTCACGGAGATCGCCGACCGGCTGCAGGCCGCCGGCGTCGAGGACGTCTTCGTCCCCGGGGGCGACCGCGAGGAGCCGATCGGCGAGTACGAGTCGGCCCACGACCTGCTGGTCGCGCTGGCCGAACTCGGCTACGAGTTCGAGGAGATCGGCATCACTGGCTACCCCGAAGGCCACCAGTTTCTCTCGGATCGAACCCTCGAGGAGTCGATGGCACGGAAGGCGCCGTACTCGACGTACGTCGCCACGCAGATCTGTTACGATCCCGAGCGCATCCTCGAGTGGTGTCTCGAGCTCCGCGAGCGGGGGATCGAGCTCCCGGTCGAGGTCGGCGTCCCGGGCGTGATGAAATACCAGCGGCTGATCGGCATCTCCCGGAAGGTCGGCGTCGGCGACTCGGTGAACTTCCTCAGGAAGACCGGCGGAATTCTCGGGTTCGTCCGGGAGTTTCTCGGCTCGCGGGGCACGTACACCCCCGACACCCTCATCGAGGGGCTGGCCCCGTACGCCGACGACCCCGAGTACGGGATCCGCGGGATCCACCTCTACACCTTCAACCAGGTGCCCGACACCGAGGAGTGGCGGCTGTCGATTCTGGGCGAGCGGTAAGCACCCCCACCGATCGCCAGTGGATGGTGGTTCCGACCATCAGATTCCAGTAGGTGACAAACACAGCCATCGATCGCCGGTAGACGGATCGGCCGAACGCGGGGGCCGCCGCCGGCGGTCGTCACTCGCTGTACTTTCGTTCCTGGGTGGGGTGTTCGGAGATGTACACCGCGGTGTGATCGGGGACGTCTTCGGTCACCCAGGAGTTCGCCCCGATGCTGACGTGGTCGCCGACGTCGATCGGACCGAGCACCTTCGTCCCCGCGCCGATCACGACGTTGTCGCCGATGTCGGGGTGGCGTTTGTACCCCTTCGCCAGCGACTTCTCGTCGTCCTCGCTCTCCTCGAAGTGGAGCGCACCGAGGGTGACGCCCTGGTAGATCCGGACCCACTCGCCCAGCGTCGCCGTCTCGCCGATGACGACGCCGGTGCCGTGGTCGATAAAGAAGTACTCGCCGACGTCGACGCCGGGGTGGATGTCGATGCCGGTGATCGTCTTCGAGTGTTCCGAGAGCTCGCGGGCGTACTCGGGCTCGCCGGCCTCGTAGAGCTCGTGGGCGACCCGGTGGACCGTCGCGGCGTGAAAGCCCGGATACGAGCGGATCACCTCGAGGTGGCTTTTGGCCGCCGGATCGCCCTTGTAGGCGGCCTCGAGGTCGGTCTTCAGCGTCTCCCGGATCGCCGGCAACCGGTCGAGTACGCGGTCGACCGTCCCGCTTGGATCCCCGCCCGAGTACGGCCGGATCCCGGTGTAGAGGGTGCGTCCGAGCTCCTCGAGGTCGTCCAGCACCGCCGCGTCGTCCCGTACCAGCGGCTGGGCGTTCCAACACCGGGGAAAGAAGAGCCGTTTCAACAGCCTGACCTCGGTCCGCCCGTGTTCCTGTGCCGGGAAGTCCATCGACGTGCTCGTGGGATGTGGCGCCGTGTCGGCCAGGTACGACTCCCTGAGTCGCGTGTGCGTGTTCCCGGTGTATCGGTAGCTCATGTCCACAGTTGAGCCGGCGGTTACAAATGCACCCCGCAACCGGTCGACTTAAATTCCGCCGCTATTCACCATGCGAATTCATGATGGTTAGCCACCACTAGCTCGGCAGTCATGAGCGTAGCCGCCACACTCCGGGAGCTCGCCCGGCTCGTCGAGGGTTGTAGGGGGGACGTCGACGGGATCGAGTTTCCGGACGGAATCGACGCGTCCGACCCCCGGGGGACGACCGCGCGGGTCGCCCTCCTCGTCCCGGCGTCGCGGGGACTGTCCTCCCGTCTCGACGCCGACGGCACGCTGTGGCTCTCCCCGGGTGCCCTCGTGCCAGCCGGCACGGACGCGGAGGTCACGGAGATCGGACTCGAGGGCGACGCCGTGCGCGTGATCCTCTCCGTCGGGACGGACGGCTCGCCCATCGACGTGGCGGCGTCCGACCGTGAGGAAGGGGAATCCGACGGGGTGGAAGACGGAACGCCTGCCAAAGGAGCGAAAGTCACGCCGGAGGACACGGAGTCGACGGACCGACGTACCGGTGGGGAGTGTCCGGCCGACGGTGACGACGACACCTCGGCGCCGTCCGCTGGGGAAAGCTCGCGGGTCCCCTGGCGCGACAGGGAGGTGCCGCCGTTCGAGGACTCCGAGTTGCTGGCGGAGGTGTACGACTCCTGTGAGACGTTCGCCGAGATGACCGACGCGCTCGGGATGGACGTCACCGCGGAGACGGTTCGGCGGTACATGATCGACCACGGCATCCACGAGCCCGACTCCTACGACACCGGCGGAACCGACGTCGAGGAGGGGGACGACGCACAGACCGGATCCCCGGCGACGGCCGACGCACAGACCGGATCCCCGGCGACGGCCGACGTGACCGGAGCGGACGCCGAGCCAACGACCGGAGAGGGAGGCGCCGAGCCGGTGGTCGACGAGGAAGGTCCCGGGCCCGCGGTCGGCGCGGCCCCCTCCGAGCCGGCGAGTGACCCGGACGCGGAGCCGGCGACCGCCGCCGACGAGCCGGAGCCGGTCGTCGTCGCCGACGGTATCGGACTCCCCGAGGACGTCACCGTCGAGACGTTCATCGAGACGGTCAGGCGGTCGAACACCATCCGGGAGGTTCGCCGGGACGTCGGCGTCGAGCGCGAGGACGCCCTGGAGCTTCTGCGCGAGCTCAACCTCCTCGATCTGGTCGTCGGTCGGATGGCCGTCGAGGGCGAACGCGACATCAGCCGCGAGGAGATCGTCGACCGGCTCCGGGAGGCCTCGGCGGCCCACTGAGCGGTCGAACCCCCTCCGACCGCCGTCGGAACGTTTTTGCCATTCGGTTCGTATCGGTGACATATGGTCCCCGATTCGGAACGGAACGTGACCGACGGTGGCACCGTCGAACTCGAGGAAGAACGGCTGTATCGGATCGTCCGACGGGCCGTGGGGGACGCGATCCGGGCGGCGCTTGGCACCCTCGTGTTGCTCGGTTTCGCGCTCGTGTTGATCTCGCTCGGCGCCAGGATCGCCCTCGCCACGGCCGAACCGGCCGGCGTCGCCTTCGGCGGCTTCCTGGTCGTGCTCGCACTCGTTTTCGCCGCGTCGGTGCTCGATCTCGTCTGACCCGCTCGTCCTCCATCGTGCGTTCCGGTCGTCCTCTACTACACGCCTCGACCGACCTGCAGCGTGCGCGTCGGTCGATCGCCTGCGTGTATCTCGGCCGTCCTCCATCGTACGTGTCGGCCGTTCGACCGATACACCTACCTCCGTCGCCCTCGACTGGGTTCACGAGGGGACAGGATGGCGATCGTTACCGAAGTCCACTTCGCCCACGAGGACGGCGCGCTCGCGGGGACGCTCACGGAACTGCCCGACCTCGAGGCGACGGTCGTCCAGGAGACGAGCACCGATCCGGGCCGGGGAGTGTACTTTTTGCGTTTCGAAGGCGTCGATCCGGCCGCGGTCAGGGAGGCGCTGTCGGCCGATCACACCGTCGCGGAGGTCCGACCCGTCCTCGACGGCGACCGCCGGCTGCTGGGGATCGTCTTCACCGACCGGACGAAGCTCCTCGCGCCGCGGGTCACCCGCGAGGACGGCTTCGTCTTGGAGGCCCGGAGCTCGTCGGCTGGAGGGTGGTGCGAGCGGTGGCTGTTCCGGCATCGGGAGGGGATCCACGAGGTCTGGCGGTACGCCCGCGAGGAGGGGTTTTCCTTCGAGGTACTCGAGCTCTCGTCGGTCCCGGACGCGGAGTCGGCCGGCTCGGCGGAGCTCACCGCGAAACAGCGGGAGACGCTGGTGACCGCCTACGAGTGTGGCTACTTCGACGAACCCCGGGAGAGCTCCTTGGAGGAGCTCGCCGGGGAGCTCGGCGTCTCCCCGTCGGCGGTCGGCGGGCGGATCAGGCGGGGGATGAAGTCGCTGATCGGCTCGTCGGTCGTCGTCGACGATCCCGAGAGCTGAGCCTGCCACCCGAAACTCATACAACGGGTACGGCACGTATCGACAACCCACAGGCCGACGACCGGCCGTGGTGATCGAGTGATCTCGACCCGAGTCTACGTCGAACATCCGGATCTCACCCTGACGCCGACGATCACGTCCCTCCCTGACGTGGAGGTAGACGTCGTCTCGGACGCGGGTACCGATCCCCAATACGACCGGTACGTCTTCCAGTTCGAGCCCGTCGACGCCGAGACCCTGGAGGCCACCCTCGCGTCCGATCACACCGTCGCCGACTTCTCGGCGATCGTCGGCGCCGACGACCGGTGGAGCTACCGGATCGGCTACGCCGAGGACACGAAGCTGATCACCCCCTCGGTCACCGACGCCGGCGGGCTCACCCTCTCGGCGACGAGCTTCCTCGAGGGCTGGTCTCTCGAACTGCTGCTCGAGGACCACGACGCCCTCTATGCGATCGACGAGTACGCCACCGAGGAGGGGATGCGACTGGACGTCCTCGAACTCCGGCAGGCCGGCGAGCCCGACACCGCTTCCGGGGTCGAGCTGACCGACCCCCAGCGGGAGGCGCTGGTCGGCGCGTACGTCCACGGCTACTTCGACGAGCCCCGCGGGAGCTCCCTAGAGGAGCTCGCCGACCGGCTCGGTGTCTCCCGGACGGCGGTCAGCGGCCGACTCAGACGGGGCTCGGCCCGTCTCGTCGAACAGCTGCTCGTGGACGACCGGTAGCGTTCCGGATGATCGATCGGGAACTATCCTTTGACATTCGGTAACTCGAGTTTCAAAATCCTTAAACCCCCGCCGCCCCGACTTCCGTGTATGGAACGATCTCGCTCCGAGACCGACGATCGCACCGAGTTCGAAAACTACCTCCCCGGCATGCCCATGTTCACCGACGAGCCCGGGCGCGTAGAGCGGCTGCTCGGGCGCCTGTTCGGCCGACGTGGCGACGTCCGCGTTCGGATCAAGAAGAAAGGCCGGTAACGCGGTTCACGTTCGACCGATCGCTGAACCACGTTTTCGCGTCCGGCCCACCGGCCGCTGACCGCGTTCTCGCGTCCGGCCCACCGGCCGCTGACCGCGTTCTCGTGTCGAAAAAACGTCGACAGCGCCGACTCCGGCGTCAGCTCTCGGCCTCGATGGCCTCGTTGAGCGCCGGGACGACCTCGTGGAGGTCGCCGATCACGGCGTACTCGGCCTTCTGGATGATCGCCGCCTCCGGATCCGTGTTGATCGCCAGGATCGCGTCCGCGCCCTTGGTGCCGACCATGTGCTGGACCGCACCGCTTATGCCACAGGCGATGTAGATGTCGGCGCTGATCTCCGCGCCCGTGAGCCCGATCTGGTCGTCGTGGGGTCGCCACCCCTCGTTGATCGCGGCCCGGGAGGCGCCGACGGTGCCGCCGAGTGCGTCGGCGAGCTCCTCGAGCTGATCGTAGCCGTCCGGGCCGCCGACGCCGCGGCCGCCGCCGACCACGACGCGGGCCTCCCCCAGCGGGACGCCCTCGAGGTCGGACTCCTCGAACCGCTCGACTTTGACCCGGAACCGCTCGTCGTCGACCGCCGGCTCGAACTCGACGACCGCGGGCTCGGTCGGCTCCGTCGCCTCCTCGATCGGGAACTCGTGTTCTGCCGCGGTCAGCAGCTTCGTCTCGGCGTCCAGCCGGGCGTGTTCCGTGAGGCTCCCACCCCACCGGTGTCTGCTCAGCTCGTAGACCTCCCCCGGCTCGACGGCGATGCAGTTCGCCGCCACCGGCAGATCGAGGTCCGCCCCGACGTGGGCCAGCGTCTCGTGGCCGCGGTCGGTGCCGGGGGCGAGCACCGCCTCCGGATCGAGCTCCTCGATCAGTTCGACGACGCTCTCGGCACGGGCCTCCGGCGCGTAGGTGTCGAAGCCGTCGCCGACGACGTGGTGGACCGTCCCGACGCCGTAGGCTCCGAGCGTGTCGGCCACGCCGGCGCCCTCGTCGCCGAAGACGACGACCTCCAGGGGGGCGTCGGCCAGCTCCCGGGCGAGCGTGAGCGTCTCGAGTGAAGTCTCGTGTGGTTCACCCTGCTCCTGTTCGACGATCGTGAGCATCTCAGAGCACCTCCACGTCCTCCCGTAGCATCTCGACGACCGCGTCGGCCGCCTCCGGTCCCTCCCCGAGGATCTCGGCGACGGAGTCGTCCTCCTCGGGGGCTTCGAGTTCGATCTTCTCGAAGCTCCCGGCGCCGCCGGCCCGCTCGGGCTCGACCGTCTCGACCTCCTGACGGCGGGCCTGCATCTTCGCCCGCATCGAGGCGTAGCGGGGCTCGTTGATCCCCTCTTTGACCGTGATCACGGCGGGCAGATCGAGCTCGTAGACCTCCTCGCCGCCGGGAACCTCGCGCTTTGCGGTCGCGCGATCCCCGTCGATCTCGAGGGATTTGACCCCCGCGACGCAGGGTCGATCGAGCGTCCGTGCGACCCGGACGCCGACCTGGTAGTTGGCCATATCGGAGGACTCGTTGCCGAAGATCAGCAGGTCGAACCCCTCGCCGTCGACCGCGTCGGCGATCGCCGACGCCGTCTCCCGCGGGCTCCACTCGCTGCCGTCGGTCTCCAGGAGGACGCCCTCGTCGATCCCCATCGCGAGCCCCGTCCGGAGCTGCTCGGTCGCCTCCTCCGGACCGAGGGTCAACACCGTCGAGGAGCCGCCGTGGTCCTCGACCAGGCCGACGGCCTCCTCTATGGCACACTCCTCGTGGGGGCTCATCGTGAACCCGAGGTTGCCGGCGTCGATCCGCTGGTTGTCCTCCGTCAGTACGATCTTCGATCCCGTCTCGGGGACCCGTTTGATACAGGCTAGTACGTTCATTGTGTGGTGCCTAGCTCCGGATCCGTTCGTTCTCGGGGTCGAACAGCGGCCGGCTGCCGACGACCTCGACGGTGACGGGGTACCGATCGCCCATGTACTCGACTTGCAGGCCGTTGCCCTCCTCGGCGTGCTCCGGGGGCAGGTACGCCATCAGCAGGTGTTTGCCGACGCTGGGTCCGGTGCCGGCGCTCGTGACGTACGACTCCCGGCCGTGGTCGTCGACGATGACCTCGCCGTCGGAGTCGAGGATCGGCTCGTTGCCGAGCATGAACCGCCGTTCGCCGGCGCTCGAGGTGTGATCGTCGACCGAGAGGGTACACAGCGTCGCGGCGTCCTCGGTGTCGATCGCCTCGGCGTAGGCCTCCTTGCCGATGAAGTCGGCGTCTTTCACGCCGTGGAAGGTGAGCCCGGCCTCGGAGGGGTCGTACTCGAGTTCGAGCTCGTGGCCGTAGAGCCGGTAACCCTTCTCCAGGCGTCCGGTCGTCCCGTAGACGCCCATGCCGACCGGCCGGATGTCGTACTCCTCGCCGGCCTCGGCGATGACGTCCCAGAGCCGTTGGCCCTTCGCGGCCGGCGCGTAGATCTCCCAGCCGAGCTCGCCGACGTAAGAGAGGCGCATCGCCCAGGCGTCGACCTCGCCGACGGTGATCTCCTGGGCGGTGTACGGCGGGAACGCCTCGTGGGACATGTCCTCTTCGGTCACCGAGTCGACGACGTTCCGGGCGTCGGGCCCCCAGACGCCGAGGGTACACAGCGACTCGGATTTGTCGATCAGGGTGACGTCCGCGTCGCCGATGTGGTCTTTGAACCACGCCCGGTCGCTGCCGGCGACGGCGCCGCCGGTGATAACCCGGTAGTGTTCGGGGCCGAGCCTGGCGAAGGTCAGATCGGAGACGAAGCCGCCGTTCTCCGCGAGGATCGGCGTGTACACCGTCTTGCCGACGTCGACGTCGGCCCGGCCGACGGCCATCTTCTCCATGAACTCGACGACGTCGGAGCCGACGAGGTCGAACTTCCCGAAGCCCATGTCACCGACCATGGCGACGTGATCGCGCATGTGGAGGTGCTCGCCGAGGATCGTCGGCGACCACCACCGGGAGTCCCACTCGTTGCCCCGGAGCAGGCCGGCGAGCTCGTCGTTGTACTTCCGGACGAGGTCCTCGTTCGAGTTGAACCACTGGGGGCGCTCCCAGCCGGCGGCCTCGAAAAAGCGGGCGTCGAGCTCCTGCTGGCGGTTGTAGAACGGGCTCGTCCGCATCGGACGTGACGTCTGCCACTGCTCGGCCGGGTGGACGATGCCGTAGATCTTCCGGAACCCCTCGTCCGCGCGGTTCTTGACGAACGCCTCGGAGTTGCCGTACTCGTAAAACCGGTTGACGTCCGAGCCGTGGAGGTCGATGTCCGACCAGCCACGGGTCATCCACTGGGCCAGCGCCTCCCCGATCGCGGGTGCCTCCTTGATCCAGACGGCGGCGGCCGACCAGAGCCCTTCGACGTCCTGGAGCGGGCCCAGAAGCGGCGCGCCGTCGGGGGTCTGAGAGAGCAGGCCGTCGATCTCGTGGCGGACGCCCGCGCTCGGATCGTCGAGCAAGTCCGGCACCATCTCCAAGGCGTCGGCCATCGACTGCTCGAAGGCGTCCTCGGTCAGCGGCGGCTGGGTCGGTGACAGCGGTGCCTCGTCGATCGAGGGGACGTCCTCGACGTCCCAGAGGATCGGCCGGTGCTGGTAGGAGCCGACCTCGAGGTCGTTGCCGTGCTGGCGCTCGTACATCTGGGTGTCCATGTCGCGGACGACCGGGAACGAGATCTCCCCCTCGTAGTCCTCGAAAAAGGAGATCGGTCCGACGCTGATCATCTGGTGGACCGCGGGGGTAAGCGGGATCTCGACGCCGGCCATCTCGGCGATCTTCGGGCTCCACAGCCCCGCGGCGATGACGACCTCGTCGGCGGCGACGGTGCCGCGGTCCGTCTCGACCGCGGAGACCGCCCCGTTCTCGACGTGGACGTCCAACACCTCGGTGTTCGGGGAGACGACGAGACCGCCGCCGGTCAGCTCCTTGCCCCGCTCGCGCATGATCTCGCCGGCACGCAGGGGGTCACACGTACCTGCACCCTCGCTGTAGAAGCCGCCGACGATGAGCTCCTCGTTGAGGTAGGGAACGAGCTCCATGACCTCCTCGGTCTCGAGGAGCCTCCCTTTCTCGCCCCAGGCTTTCGCCGACTGGACCCGACGTTTGAGCTCCTCCATGCGCTCTTCGGTCCGGGCGACCTCGATCCCGCCGCTCTCGGTGAACGTGTCCATCTCGTCGTACTGCTCGATGGACCGGCGGGTGAGGTGGGTCATCTCCTTTGAGTGTTCGACGGGCATCAGGAAGTTCGACGCGTGGCCCGTCGAGCCGCCGGGATCCGGCAGCGGCCCCTTGTCGATGAGGAGGATCTCCTCGCGGCCCTGGTCGGCGAGGTGGTACGCGAGGCTGTTGCCGACGACCCCCGCGCCGACGATCACCGTCTCGACGGCGTCGGGTAGCTCCCGCGAGCTCATCGGCGATCACCCCGCGGCGCTCGTCCGACGCTTCTCCGCCGAGACACGCACCCGAGTACCGGGCTTGCGGCTGTCTGTGTCATCATCGTTACTGGGGGGACACCGACTATTAAAAGATCGCACGTGACACGCGCGTTATGCGACGGGTCGACCGGCCGCCGAGCCACGAGATCGGCCGATAGGGGCTACGGAGTCACTTGAGGTCGCGAGAGCACACCCTGATCGGGCCGCCGAATCAGGCGTCCGTGGCCCGACGGCGTCCGAGGCGAGACCGCCGTGGGGCCGTTTCACGAACTGACATCACTCTGTCGTGTTGTGGATCGAACGGTCGGTCGCCAGCACGGTCCCGACCGCGTCGACGTTCGGGGCGACGTCGTGGACGCGGATCAGGTCGGCGCCGCGGTCTGCGGCGAGCGCCGTCGCCGCGACGGTCGCGTGGAGACGCTCCTCGCCGGCCACCCCCGCGAACATCGACTTGTGGGAGTGGCCGACCATGATCGGCGTTCCGAGCGCCCGGAACTCCCCGAGTCGATCGAGCAACGCGAAGCTCTCTGACGCCGTCTTCCCGAAGCCGAAGCCGGGATCGACCAGCAGCTGCGAGCGGTCGATCCCCGCCCGTTCGGCGGCCAGGATCCGCTCGGAGAGCGCCTCGAGTACGTCGTCGACGACGTCGTCGTACTCGTAACCGCCCTCGGGATCGACCGGCGCAGAGAGGCTGTGCATGAGCACGGCCGGCACCCCGCGGTCGGCGACCAGCCGGCGCATCTCCGCGTCGGCGAGGCCCGTGACGTCGTTGACGACGTCCGCGCCCGCATCGAGGGCGGCCGCCGCGACCGCGGGCTTTCGCGTGTCGATCGAGACCAGCGCGTCGAGGTCGGCGAGCGCCTCGATCACCGGCACCACCCGGTCGCACTCGACCTCGACGGGGACCGGATCGGCACCCGGCCCGGTCGACTCCCCGCCGACGTCGACGACGGCCGCCCCCGCGGCGA
>LKNG01000062.1 GCA_001564115.1 Natrialbaceae archaeon Tc-Br11_E2g8
CCTCGACGCCGTGTGACCGAGTGGTTTCGACCTCGACGCCGTGTGACCGAGTGGTTTCGACCTCGACGCCGTGTGACCGAGTGGTTTCGATCGCCCGACGGGCCGTCTCGGCGGTATCACCCTGCCTCCAGCGTCGCGATCGTCGCCGCGACGAGCGCCGGATCGTACGTCCAGAGCCCGAAGTACCGGTCCGGATCGCGCTCCTCGGCGAGGAGGGCACACGCACGGCGGTCGTCCCCGCCGCCGTCGTAGGCGACGAGCCAGAAGCGACCGACCGCCCAGCCGACGTCGTCGTGGACCGTGGCGTCCGTCCACGGCTCCCCGAGCGGCCCCGGCGGCGCGTAGACGTGGACGTCGAGGTCGGTCTCCCGGAGTATGGCCCTGTAGGTCGTCCGCTGGGCGTCCATCGCCGCCCGCGTCTGGAACGCGACGTGGAGGCGTCCCTCCCCGGCGCGGTAGGCCCGCTCCTCGAACTCCCGGGAGGTCGCGAGCAGCTGTCGACGCTCCAGGGAGGCAAACGGCGTCCGCTCGAACAGCTCCCGCAGCTCCCGCTCGCCGTCGGCGTCCCCGAGGACCGGCGGCTCCGTGGGTCCCGCGAGAAACGACTCCAACGACCCGAGGGCGACGGCGCCGCGGAACCCCTCGGCCGACCGGACGACGACGAACGGGCCGGGAACGCCCGCGGGCCGGTCCCGGTGCTCGACGGTCACGTTGTGTCCGGCAAGCGCGTCCGCGAGAGCCGTCGGTTCGTCGGCGTAGGTCCGGAGCCAGCGGTGGCGTCCGCCGACGCGCTCGAGGAGGTTACCGAGGGGGTCGTCGTCGGTCATCTCCCGTCGTTTCCGGGGAGCCTCGAGTCGTCCTCGTCGATCGCCGGATCCACTCCGTGGGCGGCCTCGTACTCGGCCGCCCGGCGAAGCAGCGATTGCGCGGCGTCTGCGAACGGCAGCCTGCGGACGGTTCCGGTCTCCCGGTCGTACCGTAGCAAGCCGCGCTCGGCGAGCGCCGGGAGGTGGGCGTGTCGGAGCGAGAGCAGGGCCTCCCGGCGCTCGTCGGGCCCGACAACGTCCTCCGTTCCGGCGACCCGCCAGCCGGCGAGGACGTCCGCGAGCTCCTCGACTTCGACCTCCCGGCGGTCGAGCAACACGTACAGCGTCCGCCGGCAGCCGTCGGTTCCCAGGGCCTCGAACAGCGCCTCCGGCCCGTCTGTCCACTCCTGCTCGGATCGCGATCCCGACGGGCGTTCCGGATCCATAACGATCGTTAATTACGTACCGACGAAGAAATAGCTACCGAATGTCCCGTCTGCCGACATTTCGGGCGAATAGACCGGCATCTCCGCACCACCCCTCGCCGTCCGGGGCCCGCCAGCGATCGTCGGTCGGACGTCACCGCACCACTCCCCGTCGTTCGGGGCTCGTCCGGCGGTCGCCGATCAGGCGTCCTCGGCGTCGTCGACCGCGTCCTCGAGGACCGACCGTGCCTCCGCGACGAGCGCGTCGACGTCGTCGCTCTCGGCGTAGAGACGGAGGTACGGTTCGGTGCCACTCGGGCGCGCGAGCAGCCAGGAGGCGTCCTCGAAGGTCAGCCTGACGCCGTAGGCGGTGTCCACCGCCGCGTCGGGGAACGCATCCAGGAGCGTCGTCTCGAGGGTCGTCATCGCCGCCGCCTTCGCCCCGTCGGGGCAGTCGACGCTCAGCTTCCGGTAGGGACGTTCGCTCACCGGCTCGCGGAGTTCGTCGGCGCCGCCCGCGTCGGCGACGAGCGCCGCGACGACCGCGGCGCTCACGACGCCGTCGATCCAGCCGCCGAAGGCGGTGTGGACGTGTTTCCAGGGTTCGGCGGCGAAGACGACCGACGTCACCCCCGTCCCGTCGGCCTCGACGCGGGCGATCCCCTCGTGGAGGGCTCCGAGCCGGACGCGTTCGACCCGCCCGCCGGCGTCGGCGACCAGCTCGTCGATCCGGGCGGAGGCGTTCGGCGTGGTGACGACGACCGGATCGTCGACCGTCGCCTCCCGGACGTACCGGGCGGCGACGACCGCGAGGACGGTGTCCTCGTGGATCACCTCGCCCGTGTGGTCGAGGGCGACGATCCGATCGGCGTCGCCGTCGTGGGCCAGCCCGAGGTCGAAGTCGCCGTCGGCGAGGACGGCGGCCAGGTCGGTCAGCGTCTCGGGGGTCGGCTTGCTCTCCCGGGCGGGGAAGTGGCCGTCGACGCTCGCGTTCATCGCGAGGACGTCGGCGCCGAGCCGATCGAGCAGCTGCGGGGTGGCGAGCGCGCCGACGCCGGTGCCACAGTCGACCACGACCGAGAGGTCCGCGAGCGGCCGGTCGTCCTCGAACCGCCCGCGGACGTAGTCTGCGACGGCCCGACGGTACTCCTCGAGGACGTCGAGGCGTTCGTCCGACCCCCACTCCGCCCAGCCGACCGGCTCGGCCCCGAGGGCGGACTCGATCCGCTCTTCGGCCTCTCGGTCGTACTCGACGCCGTCGACGAACAGCTTGAGCCCGTTGTCGGCCGGCGGGTTGTGGCTCGCAGTCACCATCACCCCGCGGCGGCCACGCGAGGCGTACGCCAGCGTCGGCGTCGGGACGACCCCGAGCCGGCGGACGTCCGCGCCCGCGCTCTCGAGGCCGGCCACGACTGCGGCGGCGAGTGCGGGGCCGGTCTCCCGGCCGTCACGTCCCACGACGAACGTCTCGCCGGGCGAGCCGGCGGCCCGGCCCACCGAGAGCGCGAGCTCCGGGGTTACGTCATCGACGGGGCCACGGATGCCGGCGGTTCCGAAAAGCGTCATGACCGATTGGATCGCGGGAGGACACTTAGGTAGTGTGTTCGATCGCGGGTTCTGGGGTCTTTCGGTGCGCGGACCGTTCGATCCGGTCAGTCCTGCGGGGATTCGTCGATCAGGACGACGGCTTCACCGTCGATAACGACCGTCTCGCGGTCCTCGTCGCGGACGATCGTCTCGAGGCGGTACTGGTCGTTGCCGAGGTCCTCGACGACCTCGACGCGCGCGGAGACGCGATCCCCGACGCCGACGGGCGCACGGAACTCGAGGTCCTGGGAGAGATACACCGTCGTCCCGGGGAGGCGCGCCAGCGCGGAGCTGATCAGCCCGGAGGCCAGCGTGCCGTGGACGATCCGCTCGCCGAAACGGGTGTCGGCGGCGAACCCCTCGTCGAGGTGTAGGCGGTTGGTGTCACCGCTTATCTCCGCGAACCGGCGGACGTCCTCGTCGGTGATCGTCTTCGAGAAGGTGACCGTGTCGCCGACCGAGATCCGTTCGCGGTCGTCGACGGTCCGCTCGAACTCCCAGTCGAGATCGGAGTACTCGACGGACGGGATCGGCGCCGGGACCGACTCCGCGTCGGTGCCGTTGGCCGAGGCCGTCGGTGGAACCATCGCCGTCATCGCGGCGCGGTTCGCAGCGGTCGCCCCCTGCAGGAAGCTGCTTGTGACCTTCGCCCACACGTTCGTCATCGATGAGAGGTTCCCTCCGGCCGGACCCTGGGTGGTCATGCTCCAAGAGAGGGAACGTGGCGTTAAGACTTCTTTGGTTAACAGAGGGGGCTTTTTACTGCCACCGTTCGGAGAAAAAACCGCGTATTTCCCACCGAGAGAGTCGGAAACGACTTATCGTGCCGTTTCTGACCTTTCGAGAAGTACGGTCGGATCCGGAACGCCTACCCATTTCAGGGCGATAGAAAATTTTCTGCGACATTGAGAACCATTGAGACCCATTGATTGGAAAGGCTTATCTTTCGGCCGGGCGTAGGTTCGATCGATGACGGACGACTCCGACGGATCGCCCTGGCTGCCCGGGACCTTCACGAAGCAACTGCAGGAAGCCGGCGAGCAGGTGGCCCAGTCCCAACAGGAGATGATGAGACAGCTGGTAGGAGCCGGCGTCGCGAACCCGCTCGAAGGCGCGAGTGCCTTCGGTCCGATGAACGCGGGGACCGCGACGTTCAAAGCCCGCGTCCAGAGCGGCGGCCGGATCAGCATCCCCGAGCCGGAACGGGACGCCTTGGACATCCAGGAGGGCGACATCGTCCAGACCATCGTCGTCCCGATCAAACGCGACCGCGAGAGCGACCAGTGAGCCGACCCAAGACACCGGACCGATCGCACCACCGACCGACGACCGACCGCGAGACACCACAGCGACCACGAGACACCACAATGACACAGAACCCACTCACCGCGATGTTCGAAGCACAGCGTACCGCCGTCGAAGGAAGCCAGCAGCTGACCCACGAGACGATGGAGGCCGGAGCGGCCTCGTTCTCGGCGATGGCCGACATGTTCTCGAGCTCGGAGTCACTCGCCGAGAGCAACGCCGAGATGACGAAAAACGCCTACTTCGCCTTCTTCGACGCCCTCGAGGCGAGCCTCCCCGAGGGGGCCGTCCCCGTAGAGGACTTCCGGAAGCTCGTCGACGAGAGCGTCGACGCCGCCAGCCAGACCCAGCGGGAGATGCTCGAAGCGACCGTCGAGAGCCTAGAGGAGTCCGGCGCCGCCTACGAGGAGTACACCGAGGGGTACGCCGAGGTCGTCGACTCCTCGTTCGAGTCGTTCCTCGAACTCCACGAGGGCGCAGAGGAGAACGTCGGCTGGATGGTAGAGAGCACAGAGGAGATGGCCGAGGAGTTCGAAACGGCGGCCTAGACTTTTCACCTCCCGCCACCATCACCAGCCAATGACGGATTCACAGCCCCAGATGCAAAACTGGAACGCGTTCGTAGAACAGTGGAACGAGCAGTTTCTCGACGCCTTAGAGGGCAACATGGAAGCCCAGGCCGGATTCGTCGAGAGCTGGGCCGAGACGGTCGAACGGACGACCGAAGACGAGGAGATGGCCGACGGCGTCGAGGGGTACGCCCGGGCGTACGACGCCTGGATGGACGCCTCCACCCAGATGGTCGAACGGATGAACGACGTCGTCGAGGGCGAGGACGTCGACCTAGAGGAGTTCCGTGACGTCTGGCTCAACACCGCAAACGAGGCGTTCAAGGAGGTCATGTCGACGACCGCGTTCGCCCGGATGACCGGCGAGACCGTCGGGGACGTCCTGGAGGCCCAACAGGAGGCCGACGAGGCGGCCGAGACCACCCTCCGGACGCTCGGATTCGCGACCGAGAGCGACGTCGTCGAGGTCGGCGACCGGCTGGTGGAACTCGAACGCCGCCAGCACGCCGTCGAACGCAAACTCGACCGCGTTCTCGAGGCCATAGAGGAATGAACGATCCGTACTCGATCGCGATGGACATGCAACGGCAGGTCTGGGAGGCCTCCGCCGAGTTCACCGAGAAACTCGGGATGGCCCCCGACCGGACCGAGACCCTCGAGACGGTCGAGGTGGGGACGACCGACCACGAGGTCGTCTACGAGGAGAACAAACTCCAGCTGTACCACTACGAGTCCCGCACCGACGAGCAGTACGACGTGCCGATACTGATCGTCTACGCGCTGATCAACCGGCCGTACATCCTCGACCTCCAGCCCGACCGGTCGGTGGTCCGGACGTTGCTCGAGGAGGGCTTTGACGTCTATCTCATCGACTGGGGAGAGCCCTCCGCGCTCGATCGCTCGCTGACCCTCGAGGACTACGTCGACCGCTACGTCGACAACTGCGTCGACGTCGTCCGGGATCGGTCGGACCAGGACGCGATCAACCTCCTCGGCTACTGTATGGGCGGGACGATGTCCTCGATGTACGCCGCTCTCCACCCCGAGAAGGTTCGCAACCTCGGGCTGATGGCTGCCGGCCTCTGTTTCGCCGGCGACGGCGGCGTCCTCGAGCTCTGGGGCGCAGAGGAGTACTACGAGCCAGAGCGGGTCACCGACACGTTCGGCAACGTCCCCGCCGACTTCCTCGACATCGGCTTCGCGCTGATGGATCCCGTCCAGAACAACGTGACGAAGTACGTCCGGTTCTACGACAACATGGACGACGAGGAGTTCGTCGAGAACTTCGCCCGGATGGAACGGTGGCTCTCCGACGGCATCGACGTCGCCGGCGCGACCTACGACCAGTTCATCTCCGACGTCTACCAGGAGAACAAGCTGATCGAGAACGAACTCTATCTCGGCGACCAGCACGTCGACATCGACAACATCGAGATGCCGGTCCTCCAGATCGTCGCCGAGTACGACCACCTGATCCCGCCGGAAGCCTCGAAGCCGTTCAACGACGCCATCCCGAGCGAGGACACCGAGATCATGGAGTTCGCGACCGGCCACATCGGGATGAGCGTCTCCTCCCGGAGCCACGCCCAGCTGTGGCCCGACGTCTGTGCGTGGTTCGAGGAGCGCTCGCGGATCGACGACGAGACGGTAGCGGACGAACCGGCCGACGACGAGGCGGTAGCGGACGAACCGGCCGACGACGAGGCGGCACCGTCCGGCGACGAGACGGTAGACGAACCGGCCGACGACGGGACGGCACCGTCCGGCGAAACCGGGTCCGCCGACGGCGGCGAGTCGGCGGATTCGGAGGGGGCGACGACGATCGAGATCGAGGACCCGGGCGAGCCAGCGGACGATCTGACCGAACTCGACGGGGTCGGGGAGGCGTACGCCGCCGACCTCCGCGGGGCCGGCGTCGAGACGTTCGCGGACCTGGCCGACGCCGACGTGGCCGAACTCGCGGCCGAGACCGGCATCTCCCCCGTCCGGATCGAGAACTGGGTCGACCAGATCGACGGCTGACCGGGACCTGCGGCGCCCGAGCGTCGGGCCCACCGGCAGACGGGCGTTCCGGGGAGTGAAACGACGTGCCCACCGGCAGGGACTGGAGTTATGTCCCGCCGACCCGTGTTCCGTGTATGTCCCTCGCCAGGGTTGGCTACGGCGTCGGACGGGCGTACCTCTCGCAGGTCCACCCGGTGTTTATGCTCCCGCCGCTGGCCGCCTCGGCGTTCGGGGCGATCCTCGCCGGGGCCGACCGGCCGGCGCTCGCGGCCGTCCACGTCCTCGCGATGTTCTCGGCGGTGTACACGGCCCACGTGAAAGACGGCTACGTCGACTTCCACGTCCGGGGGGAAGACGACGACCACCCGCTGACCGTCCGTGGCTGTCGGCTCGGGCTGGTCGGGGCGACCGCGGCCTTCCTCGCAAGCTGTCTCGTCCTCGCGTCGAATACGACTCTACTCGCCGTCGCGCTCACCGTCCCCACCTGGCTCGTCGCCTACGCCCACGCCCCACAGCTCGATACGAGCCCAGTCGGGGCGACGCTCGGCTATCCCCTCGGCATCGCCCTCGCGATCCTCGGGGGGTTCGCCGTCCAGACGGGGGGCCTGGCAGCCGTCCCCCTCGGCTTCGCCGCCGTCTTCCTCGCCTTGCTGGCGGGGATCAAGGTGATCGACGACGCCCAGGACTACGCCTACGACCGCTCGATAGGGAAACGGACCGTCGCCGTCCTCCTCGGCCCGGCCCGGGCACACGACGTCGCCTACGGGCTCATGGCGGTCGCCCTGCTCGCCGTGGTCGGTCTCGCCGCCGTCGGCACCTTTCCCCCGACGGCGGTCCTCGCGGCGCTCGCGTTCGCGGCCGTCGCTGCGGTCGCCCGCCGGGCCGGGCCGACGCTCGCGACGATGTTGCTCGTCCGCGGATCGTACGTCTTTCTCGCCGTCCTCATCGCGGCCGTCCGGTTCGAGCCCCTCCGAAGCCTCGGGTGAGTTACAGCCCGATCGCTTCGAGGGCGTCGACGCCGACGCCGAGGTGGTCGACCAGCCGGTAGCCGAGGAAGATGCCGACGATCCCGACCACGCCCGGCAGCTCCGGCGGTGCGGGAATCGGCACGTCGAGGAACCCGAAAAGGGCACCGGTGAGAAGCCCGGTCACGAGCGCGAGGACGGTGATCGGTACGTTCATGAACCGACGTCTCGCCGGCGTGGGGAAAAACCGATCCATTCCGGTCGGCCGACGACTCCCATCGGCCGGTGCCCATCCGCCCGACGACGCGGGCCTTCCCCGATAGACGAACCCCTATGCCGGACGGCGAAGGATCGTCAGCCGTCCCCGAGCGCGAACGCCGCGGGATCGACCGCCGGCTCCTCGCCGGTCGTCAGGTCGGCGAGCAGCTCGCCGACGGCACTCGAGACGTGAAAGCCCGACCCGGAGAACCCCCCGGTGAACGTCACGTTGTCGTGGTCGGGGTGACGGTCGACGACGAACCGCTCGTCGGGGGTCATCGTGACGATACACGCCGCGAGCCGCGCCGTCGGTCCGGCGCCGGCGGGGAAGTACCGCCCGGCGAACCTCCGGAGCAGCTCCTCCTCGGCGGCCGTCACCTCCCGGGACATCTCGTCGGGATCGATCGTTTCGCGGATCCGCGGTCGGTTGCCGACTTTGAAGCCGGGCACGCGGTAGGTCGGCGCACCGTAGTGGTAGCCCTCCGCGACGTCGACGCTGAACGTGGGGAAGTTCTCCGGGAGAAAGCGGTCGGGGTCGGTCGGCTGCAGCCACGCCATCACCCGTCGCTCGGGGACCGCGACGCCCGCGAGCTCCTCGACGAACGTCGCGGCCCAGGCGCCGGCGGTCACCACCAGCTCGTCGGCCTCGTAGGCGCCTTTCTCCGTCCGCACGCGGACGCCGTCGTCGTCGGCCCGCCAGTCGACGACCCGCTCGTGGGCCCGCACCTCGGCGCCGTGGCGGGCCGCCTGCCGGACGTGAGTCGAGACGGTAAACTCGGGGTCGAGGAAGCCGCTGTCTGGCTGGTAGCACACCTCGTGGTCGGCCGGCAGCGAGTAGCCCGGCCACCGGTCGTTGACCGCCGCCCCGGTGAGCCGTTCGTACTCGAGGCCGTTCTCCTCGAGGCCGTCTATCGCGTCCTCGATCCCGCCACGGTGGCCGTCGCCGTCGGCCGGCCAGGCCCGGACGTGGCCGGTGTGGTGGAACAGCTGCTCGCCCGTCGCCGCGGAGAGTGCCTCCCAGAGCTCGTAGGCCCGGCGGGCGATCCGGACGTACTCGCCCCCGCGGGAGCTGCTCAGCGAGTGCAGGCGGCTGATCCCGTGGGACGAGCCCATCGTGTGGGGGATCCCGTACCGTTCGAGCCCGAGGACCTCACGGCCCCGCAGCGAGAGGTGGTAGGTCGCCGCCGAGCCGATCGCTCCGACGCCGAGGACGACGACGTCGTACCGGTCGGTCATGGCGGGGGGAGTCGGCCGTCGTCCTTGAATCTTCCTAGAGTTCGATCCGTTCGACGAGCTGTTCGCGGTTCTCGTCGGTGTTGACCGCGACGATCCGGATCAGATCCTCGAGTCGGGAATCCTCGAGTTTGGCCTTCAACAGGTTGTCGACCTGGTAGACGCCCGCGGCGTTGGTCATCTCGATCTCGACCATCACCGGCCGCGAGCTGCCCTGCTTGAGCGTCACGCGCTCGATCGCCTGGCTGGAGAGGGTGTTGATGCCGCGTCCGCCCTGTTCGTAGGGGATCCGCGAGCGGCCACGTTCCATGTCCAGAGCGTCGGCGATCCGGATGACGCCGGCCTCGGTCGTCAGCGGCCGCTCTTCGGTGTGATGACAGAGGATCGCATGGAGGATCTCGCCTTTCATCCGGACCCGGTCGGCGACGTCGTAGAACTCCGGGAGGAACCGATCGAGGACGGTCTCGGCGAGCGGGATCGAGTAGTAGGCGTGCTCGTCGCGGTGAACGAGGTGGCCGACGTCGTGGAGGGTCGCCGCGAGCGCGACGATCACCGGCTCGTCGGCCTCCGCGAGCCCCTGCTGGCGGGCGCCGTTGAACTCGACGCCGCCGGCTTTCAACAGATCGTACAGACACAGCGCCCGGTTGCGGACGATCGAGACGTGTTTGGTCCCGTGATCGTTGTACCGCATCCGGTCGACGGCGTTTACGTTCTGTGCCTCGAGGAGGGCCGCGATCTCCTCGTCGGCCTCGATCCGCTCTAGGACCTCGTTTAGCTTCGCGTCGGGGAAGCTGTGTTCGGCCTCGGGCGTGTAGATCCGGCCGGCGTCGGTCATAGCCGACCCTCGTGCTCGACCGAGAAAACGTCGGCGATCAGGCCGGCGACGCGGCCGCCTCGACCGCTCCGTAGTCGGGTTCGGCGCCGGGGTCGTCGCTGACCCACGCGTAAGTGACCGTGCCGTCGGCGTCGACCACGAACACCGCCCGCTTTGCCAGCCCGTGGACGCCGAGCTCCTCGAAGGAGGTGCGGACGTCGTAGGCGTCGACGACCTCCTTCTCGAAGTCACTGATCAGGCCGAAGGAGAGTCCGTTTTGCTCGCGAAACTCCCCGAGTGCGAACGGGGAGTCGACGCTCACTCCGTAGACGGTCGCGCCCGCGTCCTCGAACGCCTCGAGACGCTCTTCGAACGTCCGCATCTCGGCCGTGCAGACGCTCGTGAACGCCCCCGGAAAGAACGCGAGGACGATCGGGGCCTCGGATTCGAGGCGTTCCGAGAGGGTGAACGTCTCGACGTCCCCGTTCGCGAGCGGTGCGGTGAACTCCGGTGCCGTATCGCCAGTCGTTACCATCGGCAGGCTTTACGACCTCGAGAGCAAGACCGTTTCGTTCCCGGAAACCCGACGACGGCCAGTCGATGAGCCCGGACCGACACCCGTCGGGATCCATCGACGGGCCGGCCGGTGAGCGAGCGTTCAGCAGGTAGCGGCCCTCGGATGGACGTTCGCCGGAACCCCTAGCCGATCGGTCCAAAAAGGTTATAATTGCCAGCGGGCAATCCTGCGGTAGAGATGGCACTAGAAATCGCACCGCTGTTCATCCCCGGTGGTATGGGTCCGCCGGAGCTTGCAATCATCTTGATTATCGCCATTCTGCTGTTCGGCGCCAACAAGATCCCGAAGCTCGCCCGCTCGACCGGCGAGGCCATGGGGGAGTTCCAGAAAGGACGGGAGAAAGTCGAGACGGAACTCGAGGAGATGCGCGAGACGGGCAGCTTCGACGACACCGGGGAGGACGAGGAGTTCCTCGACACCGAGCCGGTGACGACCGAGGAGGAGACCAGCGCCGAAACGGAGACGGAAGCCGACACCGAGACCGAAACCGAGTCCAAGTAAGCCGTTTTTTGCGGGCGTGTGGCCTAGCGGACAGGGCGGAAGGTTCCTAACCTTCAGATCGTGGGTTCGAATCCCGCCACGCCCGTTATCGTGCCGAGCGACGGCGAGGCCGATAACGGATCGTGCGGGATCCGAATCAGTGCAGTTTCAGCTCGACCCGGCGCCCGTCGGGGTCCCGGACGTACGCCGCCCAGGCCCGACCGTAGGCGCCGTATCGCTTCCGGGGCTCGCCGTCCTCGACGGTGACGCCGGCCGTCCGGAGTTCCTCGAGGAGCCCCTCGAGCTCCTCGCGCGTGTCGACGGTCGAGGAGCGAACCAGCAGACAGAGGTGCTCTCCGCCGACGTCTACCTCCCCGTCGGTGGGGACGAGGTGGACGTGTCTCCCGCCAGCGACGACGGCGACGTAAGGGACCTCGCCGGCGTCGTACCGGTCCCGATCCCTGACCGGCAGGCCGAGCAGGTCCCGGTAGAACGCCAGCGCCCGTTCGAGGTCGGTCACCCTGATCGCGACGTGATCGAGGTCGACGACGTCTACGTCCATACCGGAGGGGAGGGCGGAACGCACTTAGCCGTTCGTCCGGGCCCCGTCCGACGTTCTCCGTGGGGAGCCGATTTTCGGGCGTTTCGACCCCTCACGAGGCGGAAAATCACCGCTGGCCGAAACCATTTACGTGTCCCGGGCCAACGACCGGTCGATGCGGAAAAGCGGGCCGCCGAAGGGGTTGATCGCCTATCTCGCCCTCGAACTGCTCGAGGAGAAACCCCGCTACGGTTACGAGATCCTCAAGGAGATCCGCGAGATCAGCGGCGGCCACTGGGAGCCCTCCTACGGCTCGGTGTACCCGATCCTCTACAAGTTCGAAGAGGAGGGGTGGGCCGAACGGATCGACCGGGAGGACGAGCCCGACCGGAAGTACTTCGAGCTTACCGACGCCGGCCGCGAGGAGCTCGCCGCGCGCCGGGAGTCGAGTGCCGACAAAGCCCGGGACTTCGCCGACGTCATCCTCGGGTTCTTCCACGTCTACGCCGGCTTCGCGACCGACGACCGGTTCGCCCTCCCCGAACCCGACGACGGCTGGCGGTTCGACGAGACGTTCAGCGCCTGGATCGTCGAACAGGTCGTCCGCCACCACGAACACTACTTCGACGGCGACTTCGAGCGGATCGAGACGACCCCCGAGGAGTTCGCCGAGCGCCACGATCTAGAGGAGTGACTCCACGGGAGATCTCGACAGCCGCGGCCACGACGGTCCACCGGAGGAGGCCGGCAACCACGACGGCGACGAACGATAACCGCCGACGGACCGTCGTCGCCGGCGACACGTTTATTCCCGCGAGCGACTACCCGCCGCTATGGCGCCGACACTCGTCAACGTCGCGTTCGGCGTCCTGATCGGGCTCGCATTGCTCGGCGCGGCGTTCGACCGCCGGTCGATCGCCCTCGTCGCCCTCGCCGCCGCCCTCCCCGACCTCGACGCGGTCGCGAGCCTCGTGATCGAGGGTGCGACGAACGCCCTCCTGCACAGCCTCTGGCTGCCAGCGGCCGTCGGTGTCGTCCTCTACTGGGACACCCGTTACAGGGAGACGTCCTGGCTCGCCGGGCGGTACGGCCTCTACGGCGTCAGGGTCGCCTGGGTCGCCCTCGCGGCGTACCTGGTCGCCGGCGTCGGGGTCGACCTCTTTCGGCCGTCGGGGGTGAACCTCCTCTACCCGGTCCACGACCGGTTCTACGCGGTCGTCGGCGGGCTGTTGCTCTCGACACACGACGGCGTCGTCCAGTCGTTTCTCGTCTTCGAGGGGGCTCCGATTCCGCTCTCCTCACCGGGGACGACCGCGGACCACCACGTCGCGACGTGGGTGAATCCGACGCCGGGGACGGGGATCGACCGGGGCGTCGAACGCGAGGTGCGGTTCGTCGAGACGGGCTGGCAACTGGTCGTCGTGGCGGCCGCGGCGGTCGCCGTCGCCGTTCGCCTGCGCGAGGAGGGGGAGTGATGCCCTCGACGCTCGTCCACGCCGGCTTCGCGCTCTTGCTCGCGGCGGGGCTGCTGGGGGCCGCCTACGACCGGCGGGCGCTCGCCGTCCTGCTCGTCGTCGTCGTCGTGCCGGAGGCCGACACGGTGGCCGGGATCTGGATCGACGGCGCCCACCGGGCGCTGGGACACAACCTGACGATCCCCCTCGCCGTCGGCGTCGCCCTCTACTGGGACACCCGTCTCCGGGAACCCGACGGGTCGTGGCTCCACTCGCGGTGGGGGACGTGGGGGGTTCGGGTCGCCTGGGTCGGGCTGTTCGTCCACCTCTTTGCCCACGTCTTGCTCGATTACGCCCACCTCGAGGGGATAAACGTCTTCTATCCCGTCTACGACCGGTTCTTCCGGCTGGAAGGCGAGATACTGTTCTCGACCGCCGAGGGGGTCGTCCAGACGTTCGTCGAGATCGAACGCGACGTGGAGACCGAGACCGTGGTCGCCGACGTCGGCGGCGGCGGGACGACCGGGGACACCCACGTCGCC
>LKNG01000063.1 GCA_001564115.1 Natrialbaceae archaeon Tc-Br11_E2g8
GCCCGTTTTCTGACGCTCGAGGGCCCTTAGCTCAGTCTGGTGAGAGCGCTCGGCTCATATCGTGGGCCGTCAGTCGGCTCGCGTGGGACACCGAGTGGTCGATGGTTCAAATCCGTCAGGGCCCATGAACGCTGCGAGCGACTGACGGCCGTTCCTAACCTACGGTGCCGACGGGCCGCTGTAGCCGAATCGGACAACGTCCTTGACAGGATTTATGATGTAATGCTGTCTCGAGTTAGGAAACCATGACCGACGACCGCCGGATGTCCACCGACCGATTCTACGGTGGAATCGAAGATCGCTTGGAGGTCCTTTTCGATTTCCTCTCTCTGCTGGATGAGCCCGACGTAGAAGACGAACGCGTCTCTAGCGAACGGATCGTCGGTTGGCTTCTTACCAACACGAACGCAGCGGAGCGAAGCGCCGTCGAACGCCATCTGAACTTCATCGAGGCGATCGGGCTGATCGAAAGCGAGGGCGATCGGTACGGGCTCACTCGAATCGGTAACTGCTACTTGACGGAGCGAGATTCACTGGTTCTCTACAGCTGCTTGCGCAGCGGGGTCAAAGGATTTGACACGATCGTCCGTGCGTTAGCGGTCGAACCGCGAACCGACGAGGAGGTGATGGAGCTGTTGATTTCCACGTTCGAGGAGTGTAATATGGGCACCTCCGCGGTGGCGAAACGCCATCGAGAGTGGTTGCAGGCGATCGGCTACGTCGAACGGGTGGACGGTCGAAACGATCTCACCGATTCGGGGGAAGCGGTAGCGGACCAACTTCGAGGCATGTCCTCTCTCGACCTCGAACCCGGATCGATCTACAACCGGACGGAGTTACATTCGAGGTACGGCGGGAGTATTCAGGGTGGAATTGCACCATCCAACGACGAGCCGGTCGTCTTCCTTTTTACCGGCAGTACCGGAGAGGAACACGGTTACCGGGACGAGATCCGATCGGACGGGACGGTGATCTACACCGGCGAGGGTCAGATCGGCGACATGGAGATGGTACGCGGAAATCGCGTTATCAGAGATCACGTCGAAGAGGGGCGCGAGCTGCACCTCTTCTCGATGGAAGATCCCGGGGTGCGGTACGTCGGACAGTACCTGTATGCGGCTCACTTCTTCGAGGAGCTTCCCGATGCAAACGAGGAACCCAGGGAGGCGATTCGGTTTATGCTCTCGCCAGTCGGGGAGGCTTCTACCCCGGACTCGATCGAGACCGCCGGTCCCCAAGACGTCGATCGGCTGGAGCCCGATCCATCCTCAACTGACGATCCGACCGTCTACCAGGTTCCCGTGAAGACCGGCGCCGGTCCGATCCGAGCCAACTTCGATCGAACGATCGTAGACGGTGTCGACCGCGATCGGATCGATGCCGTCTACGACCCACCGGGTGACCACGACACGCTCCGTGTCTGGGGAAACCAGGCGGACGAACCGGCTGAAGACGGCGACTACCTGCTGTTCGCCGACCGCGACGGTCGATACGACGGCGAGTACACGCTCTTGGGCCGGGTCGCACACGCGACGATCTTGGACGACGAGACGGCTGCAGCCTTCACAGACGCGGTCGGCTGGGGTGACGTTACCGACGAGGTTTTCCCACACGTTATCTTCCTCGATCCGGTGTACGAGGCCGACTGTGACCGTGAATCCGTCTGGGACACGCTCGGCTACGGTGGGTGGCCGAACGACACCTACAGCGCGGTAAACTTCGACCGCCGGGGGAGTCGCTTCGCCGAGGAGCACGACTCGGTCCGAGCATTCGTCGAGGAGATCCAGGGACGTCAGCTGTATCCTGAACCATCCATGCCGGTGTACGACTCGCTCGCCGCGGCCTGTGACGACGTTCGAACCAGACGATTGCGAGACGACGGAGCCGATCGACTGATCGCCCGCATTGGCCAGGCGGTCATCGAGGACTGGTCCCGGGCACTCGAAGGATTCCGGCCGTTCGACGAAGTATCACCTGCGAGAGCGGCGACGTTCGATCAGGTTCGGGCCGTCTACGAGTCCCTGGATGCCGATTTCGAGACCGTAGCCTCCGATCTCGAGGTTGGAACGCTTCACCCATTCACGGCCGCCCAGACGGTGTTCCTCGCCGTCGTGCGCAACGCGCAGGACGACCTCGACGTCCCCGGTGGACCGCTCGACCAACCTAGACTCAACAGCATCCTCCAGGACAGCTACACCATCGATGAACCGGACGAACCGGAACCTCCGACGGAACCCAGCCATCCCGTCGTCGAACACCTCCGAAACGCACAACCAACCGTCTACAAGTTCACCGCCCCGCCGGAGTACTGGCTGTCGTCGGTAGAGTATGGCTCGGTCTCGTTCGAGGACCGACACCGTAATCGGTGGAGGGAAGTCAAAGAAGGGGACGTTGCCTTACTCCACTCCCGTGCAGAGCCGTCGATCGACGAGTTCGAGGAACAACGCGCCGGCCTGATCGGTGTTGGTATCCTCGGAGAGAAGTTCGAAAAAGACGATCCCTGGTGGTTAGACGAGTACGAGGCTGGACGGGAGTTTTCGATGATCGCCAGCTTCGACCGGTTGTTCCTCACCGGCGAGATTGGCGGCATCGACACCAGCCTCGGTATCGACGAAAAAGACCGATCGACGATTAACCGTGAACTCAATGCGCTCACGGCGGACTGCCTGCCGATCGAGCGAGTCAACGCGATCTGTTCGGACATCGCTGGGGCAGCGTTCCCCGCACAAGGGATGTTCGCTCGATTCCGCACTGACGACGACGGAGTCGACTACGACCGACCCCGTGCTCTGATCCAGGCCATGGCCGAAGGCCTCGACGAAGTCTCGACCGTCAACGTCCACAAGCCGTTCAAAGGCGCCCTCACGAATAACGAAGACGATATTCTGAAGGGACTCCACTTCCCCGGCGACCAGGGCCACGCGATCCTCGAGAGCGTTGAAACGGCGCTCAACGCGGACAAACACGTCCTTCTGACGGGGCCGCCGGGAACCGGGAAGACCGAAATCGCCGAACGCGTCTGCGAGCACCTCACCGACCAGCACCCGTACCTCTTTTCGGACTCGGAAATGACGACCGCTACGGCCGACTGGTCGACGTTCGACACCGTGGGCGGCTACATGCCGACCGAATCCGACGAAACTGATGGCGAGCTTTCCTTTACGCCCGGAATCGTACTCAACCGACTCAAGAACAACCGAACGGGCGTCCAGTCGAACGAACTCACCATCATCGACGAGCTCAACCGCGCGGATATCGACAAGGCGTTCGGCCAGCTGTTTACGTTGCTCTCGGGGCAGTCGGTCCAGTTGCCGTACACCGTCGAGGGTGAGGAGGTCGAGTTGACCACCTACGAGGACGTCGACGGATCCGCGGAGCCCCACCAGTACGTCGTCCCCAACTCCTGGCGCATCTTCGCGACGATGAACGCCTACGACAAAACGTCGCTCTATGAGATGAGCTACGCGTTCATGCGCCGGTTCGCGTTCGTCCGCGTGCCGGCGCCGGAGCTCCCGGAGGGCTCGGACGGCGAACGAACCGTAGAGGATGTGGTGTTCGAGTACGCCGACGCCTGGGAGCTTGACGTTTCCCGATCCGAGGCGTGGGCGGTGGGTCGCGTCTGGCAGGAGACAAACCACGCCGTCGAAGAGCGTGCCATCGGGCCGGCCATAATCGAGGACGTCCTCCGATACGTCAGCCAACATCCCGAAGAGCAACTCGAGTATCAGCTCGCACGGGCCGTAATAAGTTACATTTTCCCGCAGTTAGAGGGCGTACCCAAGCGAAAGCGAATCGTCCGCCAAATCGCGAACGTCCGCGAGATCGATTCGGCGCTGCTCGAAGCCGCGGCGCGCGAGATGCTCCAGGTCACCCTCAATGAATAAGGACGAACTCCTCGAGCGGCTCACGAAGGACATCCTCGCCTACGTGATGCACGGGACTTTTTCCGAGCGCGAGCTCGCCCGGTCGATCAAGCCGGAGCAGTTGGACGAGCGTTTCGAGGAGTACGAACTCCTGCTCGACCTCCACTTCATTCTGCAAGACGACGTCGTCGAATTTGTCAGGGAGCTCCCGGAGCGCCTGCGAAGCATTCGAACGGAAACCAGGACGACGTCACGGACGCGACGGGGGACCGTCGACGGTCGGATCAACTGGAGCGGTACAATAAAAAAGCGGTACGCCGAGCACCCGCGGGATTCGTCGATCTTCGTCTGTGATAACCGCTCGGAAAACTACGATATCCCGGAAAATGTCGTCCTCAAGAAGCTCATCTCGGTCGTCCACCGGGCGGTTCGGGAGTCCGAGGAGTATCTGAGACGGGACTACGATTGGGTGAGCGAGACGTGGCGCGGGAACGAGGATCTGATCGACGAACTACAGCGGATCGTCGAGCGGAACGTACACGTTCGACGGATCCGCGAACCAGACGTGTACGAGCCCACAGAGCGGATGCTCACGACGGCTGCGCATTCCCGTCAGGAGGTGTACCGAAATGCCGCGTCCCTCCTCAGAGCGCGGCGACGGCTGTTCCGCGGTGAAGCCGACGAGATCCATCGGTTGCTCGAAGAGACTGCCATTACGCCGGACGATGAGAACACGCTATTCGAGCTATACGTTCTGTTTCGCTTCGTTGCAACCCTCGAGGATCTCCGGGAAACTCAACCGCAGTTTCGGACGATGGCGACCGACCGCCAGGAGGTCGCCAAGTTCGACGGCGAGAAAGAAATCGTCCTCTACCACGATAATTCCGCTCGCGACCGTAACCTGTCTTTCGTCGCGGTGCCCGACGATAAAAAAGGGGTACATTCCCGATCCGATAAAGTCCAGCTCGTCGCCCAGGAGATCGCGAGCAACTATTTCGGGACGGACTACCGGAATCAGACCGGCCGTCCGGACGTCATCGTCCTCGAGATCATCTCGGAGACCGACGACGAACACGAGTACCTGATCACGGAGGTGAAAAACAGTACCAACGAGGAGACGATCCGTCGGGGGATCAAAGAAACCCTCGAGTATCTCGCCTTTCTCCGCGTAAACGAGGAGTTCGTCTTCGGTAGAGAGGATTCGACCGTCTTCGGTTCCGGCTGGAACGGGATGCTCATCGTGCAGGATTTAGACGAGGACACTGCCTCGATAGGTGAGCAGTCGGGTCGCGAGATTGCGATCCTTCAGGCCTCCGAGCTAGAGGAGGAGCTGGAAACGATACTCCGTGAAATCGTGTAACGAGGGGCGGACGGATCCGCCACGAATCAGCATCGAACCGTCTCCCGGCTACCCTCTCTCGTCGAACGCGAGTTCCGAGTGCTCATAGGTGTAGCAGTTGATCCCGTTTTCATCACAGTGTTCCGCCAACTTCCCGGGCCAAACCTCCTCTTCCTCGAAGTCGCCTAAGAACGCGACGGTGACCGTACCCCTCTCCCCACCGCCACCGCTCTCGACCACCACGGCCGTATTCGGATCGGTGTGGCTGGTCTTGATCACCCGATCGCCCGGCACGTATGGATTCTCGGCGAACTCGAGATTCGCGTGTTTGTACGTCCAGAGTTTGATCTCCGTATCGTAGCAGTACGAGGCGAGGATCGCTGGATGGTACTCACGCCAGTCCGCCGGTCCACCATCGAGCGCGCTCGGGAACGCGACCTTCACGGCCTCCCCGTCTATCTCCTGTCCGAACGCTCCGGTGTTTTTTTCGGGGGGCAGTACCTCCACGACGACTCCCACCGACGGATCCTCTTCTCCGGCCTTCACTACCCGATCGCCCGGCCGAAACGGGTTCTCCGGCTTCTGGCTCATGTGTGCGGTGTTCGGACCGAGGTCGATCAGCTCGTTCATCGGTCGAGCCGCGAGATGGTCGAGCTTCTCCGGAGCTTCGCCCGAGTACTCCGTTTCCGTCTCGACTTTCGATTTGAGTGTTTCGAGTCGCTCCCAGCCGAGCAACATCAAAGTATCCTCGTTGTCCCGGTGCCAGACCATCACCACGATGTCGTCGTCCGGGTCGCGTTCGACGAGTGACTCGGGCAGGAACGCGGAGACGTCACGGGACGTCTTCACGTCGACCCTGTAATCGAAGACCTCGAAGTCGTGACCGGCGAAACTCTCAGGGTTGCACCGACGGACCGCCGTCTCGTTTTTCCACTCCCACATCTCGACGGGCAGATACTCACGACAGAACTCGTGAAACGCTAGCTCGCCGAGGTTCCCGATCCGCTTTCCGTCCAACTCGTCTGCGCCCTGGATAACTGCTTGGTGGTGGGCACGTTCGCGATCGATTTCGTCCGGTGTATATCGGTACATAAATAGAACGTCAGATGGATGCGAAATAAATTTTCGCGTTCGAACGGGGGAGGAGTCATCGTCGCACTCGTCCGAGAGCTCCGGCCGCCGATCGCGAACGTGGACGACTCCGGCCCCGAGGGAATTGCCAGCAGACGCGACGCTCCAGCCGGTATCCGTCGGCCTGTCCGGGTCTGATCCACGATCGAGCGATGGCCGGACACACAGCCGAGCGACGGCTGGAGTCGTCGGCTTCCCGTCGGGAGTATCGACCCTCCGCATCAACCGTCATCGGCGGCGGACCGTTTTCGTCCCCCCAGCCACGGCAGTCCCTCGAGTTCGTTCCCGACGTAGTCGCCCTCGAACGACTCGTCGTCGAGGACCCCGTAGGCGTCGTGCTGGACGATGCTTTTCATCACCTCGCTCGCGCCGCCGAGGAATCGACCGGCCCGGACGTCCCGCTGGATGCGCTCGATGGGGTACGACGTGGTGGTACCGATGCCGCCGACGATCTGGATGCAGGTGTCGGCGATCTCGTGGGCGAGGTCGTTCCCGTACCACTTCGCCATCGCGCCCTCCATGCGGCCGGCCGAGATCCCGCCCTCGTCGAGGAGCCGGGCCGCGCGCGTGTTGAGCAGGTACGCCGCGTCGAGTTCGGTCGCCATCTCGGCGACCTCGTGGTTGACGGCCTGGTACCGGGAGACGGGACGCTCGTTGACCTCGCGCTCGGTGGTGTAGTTGGCGGCGATCTCGAGGGCCCGCTCGCTCGCGCCCAGACAGTACCTGGCCACGGTCAGGTGTTCGAGGTTGAGTTCGGCCGTGATGTACGACCA
The DNA here is from genome assembly GCA_001564115.1 of Natrialbaceae archaeon Tc-Br11_E2g8. Lineage (GTDB taxonomy): Archaea > Halobacteriota > Halobacteria > Halobacteriales > Natrialbaceae > Tc-Br11-E2g8. Next base: position 7,107 of record LKNG01000063.1, read on the forward strand.
GGCAGCGCCTTCCTCGCCGACGAGGTTCTCCTCTGGGACGCGGACGTCGTCGAACGCCATCCACGCGGCGCCGGTGCCACGGAAGCCGTGCCAGTCGGACTGGTTCTCGAGGAGCTCGATGCCGTCGGCGTCGGCGTCGACGACGAAAAGCGAGACGCCCTCCCGGTCGCCGTCGGCGCCGCTCGTGCGGGCGGGCAAAAAGTAGAAATCGCCGTACTCGGCGAAGTCGATGAACCGCTTTTCGCCGCGTATCACCCACCCGTCGCCCTCGCGTTCCGCCGTGGTCTCCATGTGGGCGAGGTCGGTGCCGCTCCCCGGCTCGGTGTACGCCTGGGAGACGACGAGCTCGCCGTCGAGCATGGGGGCGAGATACGACTCCCGTATCCGCTCGTTGCCGTGTTCGTACATCGTCCGACCGACGTGCTGGGTGAGGGAGGCCTGGCAGGCGTGGACGATGGTGCCGGCGTAGCCGATGGCCTGCTCGGCCAGGACGGTCTCGACGTACGTCCCGCCGGCGCCGTTGTACTCCCCGGGGACGGCGATACCGAGGAAATCCCGTTCGCCCATCCGCTCGACGTACTCCGCCCAGTCCTCGCGTGACTCCTCGTTTCGATCGAGTTCCCGGAAGTGGCGTTCGTCGAGCCGGCCGACGAACACCTCCTCGCGGAGGGTCTCGATGCGGTCGGCCAGATATTCCCGTTCAGCCTCCGTCAGGCTCGTGTCCTCCCCGATCATCCTCCTTCCTACCCGGACGATAACTATGGGCATAAAACCATCGTACAATTCCCTACGAAGAAATAGAAAAATAGGGGAACGGAGTCTGAAACGCAGAAAAACGAACGACAGCCCGGGACGGATCAGGGGTGATCGTGAGGGGTCGAGTTCGGGGGCACGCGTCCGTTCCGCGCGACGTTCAGACGGCAGTCACCTCCCGACGACAGTCACCTCCCGACGACAGTCACCTCCCGACGACAGTCACGTCCTCGGTTTCACGGCCGGCAGCCCCGCTCGTGGTTCACGACCGGCGTTCCCGCTCGAGGCGCTGGCAGCCGACGACCAGCGAGTCGGGAAGTGCGTCCGCGTCGTCGTGGAGTGCCTCGAAGACGGCGGCGACCTCCCCGAACCGTTCGCCCCGGGACGCGACGAACGGCTCCGTGCGCCACTGGATAAAACCCATGTCGGCCAGCATCGGCAGGTGACAGTGGACCAGCTCGTATCGGAGGGTCGTCGGATCGGGCGGAACGTTCGGGTTGATCGCTGACTCCGGGAGCGACACGGACCGGTCCGCGGACGCGTCGAGCAACGAAACGACGAGCTGACGCCGCGGCTCGGCCGACACCGCCTCGAAGACTCGATTCCAGCGCTCGACGGCACCGGTTGCGTGTTCCACCCCTGCGTCGGTCATGTGTAACCACTGTCACGAGGTGATACGCTTCGGCACATAAGTCCTTCCATTTGATTACTGAGGATAATTTATCGCCGTGACGGGACGCCGGCGTCCGCCGGGGGGACCGGCGTCTCCGGCCGATTCGGGTGGCCGCGAACGCGTTCACTCCGTCTCCGCGAGCCTGACGAGGTCCGCGAGCGTCCGGTTCACCGGGACCTCCAGACCGTGGCGTTCGGCCCGCCGGACGATCTCGCCGTTGAGCCGCTCGATCTCCGTCGGCCGTCCGGCCTCTACGTCCTGGCGCATCGACGAGCGGTTCGTGGCCGTCGCCCGCGCGACCTCGCGAGCGTGGGCGGGACCACGGAGCTCGTGGCCCTCCGCCGCCGCGACGGCGACACACTCCTCGACGGCCGCCTCGAGCAGCCGCCGGCCGGGCTCGGTCCCGTCGAGGCGGCCGTTCTCGACGCGGGCGAGCGCCGTCGCGGCGTTGATCCCGACGTTGACCGCGACTTTCTCCCAGATCTCCCGTTCGATCTCCGGGGAGACGTCGGTCTCGACGCCGGCGCTCGTCAGCCGGTCGGCGACCAGCTCGGCGCGTCCGTCGTCCTCCGAGAAGTAGCTGCCGACGGTCGTCGGCCCGCGGCCGGCGTGGCGCACCCGTCCCGGGCCGAGAAGCGTCGATCCGTGGGCAGTCACTCCGGCGACGACCGCCCCCTCGTCGACGACGGTCGCGATCTCCTCGGGGTTGCCCAGCCCGTTCTGGAGGGTCACCACGGTCGCCTCACGGAGGATCGGTGCCGCGTCCTCGACGGCCTCGCGGGTGTGGACGGCCTTGACGAACACCAACGCGAGGTCGACGGCTCCGGCCTCCTCGGGGTCGGTCGTCGCCGCGACCGGAATCGTCCGGACCTCGCCCTCGGGGCTCTCGATCGTCACGCCCTCCCGGTCGAGGACGTCGACGTGTGGCTCCCGGACGTCGATCAGCGTGACGTCGGCGCCGTCGGCGGCGAGCAGCCCGCCGAACAGCGACCCCATCGCGCCGCTTCCGACGACTGCGACCCGCATCTACAGCCCCTCGAGGTCCTCCTCGACGTGGCCGTGTTCGTCCGCGGGGAACCGGCCGGAGTCGACGGCGGATTTGAACCCCTCGATCGCGGCCTCGGCCTCCGAGCGGACGTCGCCGAACCGTTCGGCGAACGGCGGCGGTCGCTCTGAGAGGCCGACGACGTCGTCGACGACGAGCACCTGGCCGTCGGTGTGGGGACCGGCACCGATCCCGATCGTCGGGATCTCGATCGCCTCCGTCACCGCCCGTGCGAGGTTCGCCGGGACGTGCTCGAGCACGAGCGAGAAGGCCCCGGCGGTCTCGTGGGCCCGGGCGAGTTCGAGGATGCGTTCGGCCGCCGCCTCGCTCGTCCCCTGGCGGTGGAACCCGCCAAGCTGGTTTACGTGCTGTGGGGTGAGCCCGAGGTGGGCCATCGTCGGGATCCCGATCGCGGTGAGCCGCTCGGTCAGCTCGACGGTGTGTTCGCCCGACTCGAGTTTCACGGCGTCGGCGTCGGCCTCCTTGAGCATCCGTCCCGCCGTGTGAATCGACTCCGAGCGATCGACCCCGAAGGAGAGAAAGGGCATGTCGGCGACGACGAGGACCTCCTCGGTCGCCCGGCTGACGGCGCCGGTGTGTCTGCGGATGTCCGCCGCGGTCACCGGGAGGGTCGACTCGTAGCCGAGGGTGGTGTTGCCGACGCTGTCGCCGACCAGTACGACGTCGATCCCCGCCTCCTCGACCATCGCCGCGGTCGGGGCGTCGTAGGCCGTCAACATCGTGATCGGCTCGTCGCCGGCCTTCTCGCGGACGTCCGCCACAGTTGGCATGGGTTACCCACTCGCCAGCGGCGTATTAAAGACTCCTCACGGGGGCCGAGTGGACGACGGACTCCTCGACGAGTCGGACGACGGACTCCTCGACGAATCGGACGGAGTACTCTTCGGCGAACCGGACGACGTACTCCTCGGCGAACCGGACGACGTATTCCTCGACGAACCGGACGGCGTACTCCCCGACGAACCGGACGACGTACTCCTCGGCGGATCAGACGACGTACTCGTCCTCGGTGAGCTGGACGTACCGGCCGCCGCCGAAGGCGTACTTCCGGCGTTTGTACGCGAGCATCACCTTCGTCGCGCCGATGCCGACGGTGTAGCTGCGTCTCAACAGCGCGTCGCCGAGGTCGTCGGCGGCGGTCATCCCGTCGACGATCGAGAAGACCCGATCCCAGTCCGCGGGGCCGTAGTCGGCGACGATGTCGGCGAACGCGACGTTCCGGAGGATCTCGTCGCCGATGGCGCGCTTCCAGACGTCGTTGTAGGCGGCCAGCGAGTCGGTGGCAGCCAGCCGCCCGGCGATCTTCCCGGTCCGGACGGCGACGTGGTAGCCACCTTCGTGGAACGCGGAGGTGGTCCCCATCGCGCCCCCGACGACGGCGAGATTCGCGCCGACGGGCGAGTCGATCGGCCGGGTCGAGGAGATCGGATACGTCTCGGTGCCCTTCGATTTCCCGCGGTCTTCGACCCGCGGGAACGCGGTCTCGACGTCGTACTCGTCCCCGTAGGCGGCCTCGAGCAGCCGACTGACGTACTCGCCCCCGGTCGGGATCCCGTCGTCGGTCGGCTCGAGCAGCCGGTAGCCCGCCGGGTTCTCGACATCCTCGAGGTCCATCCCGATGGGCATCGTCAGCCCCACCCTGGCGACCGTGCCGTCGTTCGGGAACACCCACGGGTAGGCGGTCTCGCCGGGCATCCACCCCCACCAGAACTTCAGCCGGTCGGGCTCGAAACACTCCGCGGGGAACTCCCGGTACTCCTGGTAGGCGATGTGGTTCGCCCGCGGCGGCGAGAGGTACTCCGAGACGCTCCGCCCCGGCAGCGTGAACTGATCGAGGGCGTCGAGGGTCACCCGGCGCTGGGGGCCGTCGGCGAGGATCACGTACTCGGCCTCGACCCGCTCGCCGTTCGAGAGGGTCAGGGTGTGGGAGGGCCCAGAGAGGTCGGTATCGACGTTCCTGACGCCCACGCCGATCCGGAGGTCGGCGCCGGCGTCGGCGGCGCGCTCGTGGAGCCAGTCGTCCATCCGGGCGCGATGGAAGGTGTACCCGAAGTTCGGGTAGGTGGCGTCGATCCCCGTCGAGTCGACCGAGACCGCCGTCGTCGGGCCGACGAAGTCCGCCCCCGTAAGCTCCCTGAGGATCACCTCCTCGGGGAGCTCCTCGGGGTCGAACTCCATGATGTCGACCCAGTAGTCGAGCATGCCGGCGGCGTCCGTCGAGTCGGGGCCGGGGCCGTCCCGGTCCTCCCGGGGAACGCCCTGCTCGAACAGCACGGTGTCGGCCCCGTGGGCGGCGGCACGCTCCGCCGCCGAGGCCCCGGCGGGACCGCCGCCGACGATCGCGACGTCAACGCGTTCCATACTCCCCAGCGAGGCTCGATCCGTATTAAGTTCCCTGAACGACGCGGACCGGAGCCGAAGCTGCGACGGCTCGTACTGTTGGCTGTAACTGTACCAAGATTCTCGCCATCCCGATGCGGCGAGAATCTTAAAAGACTCACAGCCGAGAGTATCAGAACGCGCTGTCGGGGTGTTGCCACTCCTCGTAGTACTCCCGTTGGCGGTCGGTGAGGTCGTCGACGGCCACGCCGAGGGTCTCGAGTTTGCGTTCCGCGACCCCCCGATCGAGGCGGTCGGGCATCGCGTACAGCCCGGGCTCGAGCTCCGCGGCGCTCCCGGTGAGCATGTCGCGGGCGGCCTCGAACATCATCGCGAACGTCGTGTCCATCACCTCGGCGGGGTGGCCGCCGCTGTGGGGGCCGGTGAGGTTGACGAGTCTGCCCTCCGCGAGCAGGTTGATCCGGCGGCCGTCGGGCAGGTGATAGCGGGTCACGCCCTCCCGTGGCTCGGTCACCCGTTCGGCCGCCTCCTCGAGTGCGGGAACGGCGATCTCGACGTCGAAGTGGCCGGCGTTCGCGAGGATGACGCCGTCGGGGAAGTGCTCTATGTGTTCGGCGCGGATCACGTCGCGGTTGCCCGTCGAGGTGATCACGTAGTCGGCGTCGCCCGCGGCCTCGGCCATGCTCGCGATCCGGTGGCCGTCCATGTGCGCCTCGAGGGCCTTCCGCGGATCGACCTCCGTGACCACGGTCTGGGCACCCATCCCCCTGGCTTTCCGAGCGATGCCGCGCCCGCAGTAGCCGTAGCCGGCGACGACGACGGTCTTCCCCGAGAGCATCGTGTTCGTCGTGATCATCACGTTCGAAAGCGAGGACTCGCCGGTGCCGTGGACGTTGTCGAAGTAGTGTTTCATCGGCGTGTCGTTGACGCCGTAGACGGGGAACTCGAGGACGCCCTCGGCCTCCATCGCCTCCAGTCGGGTGATGCCGGCGGTGGTCTGTTCGCCGCCGCCGATCACCGTCTCGGCGACCCCGGGGTGGTCGGCGTGGACCTTCGCGATCAGCTCACAGCCGTCGTCGAGGATGTAGTCGGGTTCGGCCTCCAGCAACTCGTGTTGTCCGGCCTCCCAGGCCTCCTCGCTCATCCCCGCCTCGACGAACGTCTCGATGCCGTCCCGGTCCCGGAGGGCGTCGACGACCGCGGCTTTGGTGCTGTGGGGCTCGCTGCCGGTGACCAGCACCTCTGCGCCGGCCTCCCGGAGGGTCTCGACCAGCACGCCCGTCTTCTGTTCGAGGTGGGAGGCGAGGGCGACGCGGTGTCCGTCGAGGGGCTTCGTCTCGCCGTACTGCTCGGCCAGCGACCGGAGAATCGGCGTGTAATCGCGCGTCCAGGCGAGCGGATCGTCCGTGCTCATGGACGGACGGAGAGCCCCGGCCCTAATAAACGGCCCAGGTTCACTCCTCGCCGTCCCGATCCTGGAGCCGGCGGGCCAGGAGGACGAACGGACCGACGAGCAACAGGTACAGCTGCCAGCCCGCCTCGGCGATCGGGAACCGGCGGTCGGTCGGCCCGTCATCGGGATCGGCCGACGGCTCGACC
>LKNG01000064.1 GCA_001564115.1 Natrialbaceae archaeon Tc-Br11_E2g8
CGCGGACGACCGGAGCCTCGGCGACGAGCTCGGGAGCCTCCGGATCCACACCACTCCGGAGGGGTACGTCGAGGGCCGGGTGACCGCACTCGAGTCGGTCGACGCCTCGACCGTTCGTCTCGAGGTGAGCCTCCCCCACGGGGGGACGGCCGAGTTCACCCTCGAGAAGCCGATCCCGTGGTCCCGGGAGTTTCTCCTGGCGCGGATCGTCGAGGACGTCGGCTACGACGCGGCGTCGGTAGAGTACCTCGTCGGCGAGACGGTGCTGCTCGAACGGACCGACGTCGGCGAGCCCGCCGAGGGGGGCCGGCTGGCGGCGGTGGTCGGCGCCGCCGGGGACTCCCTCGTCGCGTCGCTGTCGGGTGGACGATACCGCCTCGCCGACCGACGGAATCCCCAATGGCGGCTCGTCGATCCGCTGGAGCGACCCACCGACGACGGCGGGCTCCCGGTGGAGTCGATCGCGACGCTGCTCGTCCTCCTCGGGGCGGTCGTCGCCGTGGTCGGCGCGCTCCTCGGGGCGACCGGAACGCTCGCGCTCTCGGCTCCCGTCGTGGGGTATACGCTCCCCGGAATCGCGCTCGTGCTCGTCGGACTCTCCGTCCTCCGGAACGGGTAGGCTCAGCCCTCTCCTCCGGAACGGGTAGGCTCAGCCCTCTCCTCCGGAACGGGTAGGCTCAGCCCTCTCCTCCGGAACGGGTAGGCTCAGCCCTCTCCTCCGGAACGGGTGGGCTCAGCCGTCCACCGGATACCGCTCTAAGGCGTCCTCGTCGGGTTCACAGCCCCACCCTGGCTCCGTGGGCAGCTGCAGGTTCCCCGACCGGTACTCCGGGGTCGCGGTGAACAGCTCGTCGTCCCACGGGAGCCGATCGACGTCGGTCTCCATGATCCGCAGGTTCGGGACGGCGGCCGAGAAGTGGGCGTTCATGAACGTCGCCAGGTGGCCGTAGTAGTTGTGTGGCGCGACGTGTAGCTGGTGGGCGTCGGCCATCGCGGCGATCTTCGCCGACTGGAAGACGCCGTTCCAGAGCGCGTCGACGACGACCACGTCCATCGCCCGCTCGCGGAAAAACGGGACGAACGCCTCGTGGGGGACGAGCGCCTCACAGGAGGCGATCGGGTGGGGACTCTCCCGTCTGACGTCGGCCAGCGCCTCCGCGCTTGGCGAGTCGATCTCGACCCAGAACAGATCGACGTCCGCGAGCTCCCGCAGGATGCGGACGTATCCCTCCGGTTTGGCGTTGTAGTTCAGATCGAGGAGAATGTCGACCTCCGGGCCCGCACCCTCCCGGAGCGCCTCCAGATACCGCCGCAGCTCCTCGATCTGCGGGCGTTCGATGGTCAGGGAGGGGTGGAACGGACGGCCAAATCCCGGCGCCCAGTTCGTCGGCTTCTCGCCTCTGAAATCGAAGACGTTGGTCTTCAGCGCCGGGAACTGGCTCTCCCGGACCTCCTCGCCGAGGGCGACGACCTCCTCTAGACTCTCGATCTCGTCGTAGTACTCGGCACGGGAGGAGATCATCCGGTAGGAGCCACAGTGTGACCAGTAGACGGGGATCTCCTCGCGGACGGCGCCGCCGAGCAGCTCGAAACAGGGGACGCCGAGCTCCTTTGCCTTCGCGTCCAGCATGGCGTTCTCGATGGCGCCGATCGCCATGGCCGCGACGCCGGTGTAGGACTGTCGCGTCTCGGCGACGAGCCGGGCGCGGAGCCGCTCTACGTCCGCGACCGACTCCCCGAGCAGCGTCGACGCCATGTCGTCGATGACGGCCGTCAGGCCGCTCCCGCCCAGGTTCTCGTCGTACTCGCTCCAGCCGACGACGCCGTCGTCGGTGACGAGCTTGAGGAAGTGGTACTCGCGCCATCCAGCGTCACAGTGTCGGGTGTCGACGGACTCGATCGTGCCCATCGTTCACACGAGACCGGGCGGCGACATAGCCGTTTCCCCGTTGGGGGGCTCCCGACGGCCCTCTCGTGTCGGCGACCCCCGTCGCCGGCCGGGGCGCGTAGCAGTGCTCGCCCTGGTGGCGCCGTTCGCGGTCGAGCGGCTGTCGGGCCCGTCGTGTCGCCGGTCAGGGCGCGTAGTAGTACTCGCCCTGGCGGCGCTGTTCGCGGTCGAGCTGGCTGCCGGGCTTGTTGATCCGCGGGCGGGCGGTGCGCTCGTCCCGCCGGAAGGTCACCTCGAGGTTCGCGAGGAACTCGTTCATCCCCGCGCGCATCGGCAGGGGTCGGCCGGCCCGGCCGCGGACGGCCGGCTCGCCGTCGAACACCATCAGCCGGTCGGCCAGCAGGTCCATCATGTAGATGTCGTGGTCGATGACCAGCACCGTCGCGTCCCGTCCCTCGGCGTACCGGCGGATCGCGCTCGCCGCCTGGACGCGCTGTTCGACGTCGAGGTGGGCGGAGGGCTCGTCGAGTAAGTACAGATCGGCGTCGTCGGAGAGACAGGCCGCGATGGCGACCCGCTGGCGCTCCCCACCGGAGAGGTCGGCGAGGTTCTGTTCCATGATGCGCTCGAGCTGGAGGGGCTGGGCGATCTCGGTGTTCCAGTACGAGGAGGCGAACTGGTCGGTGATCGAGGAGAGGAAGGCGTCGACGCGGACGTGCTGGTCGATGGTGACGTACTGGGGTTTATACGAGATGTCGAGCTCGAGGTCGAGCTCCCCGCCCGTCCCGTCCCCGACGGCGTCGGGCACCAGCTCGCCCGTCAGCAGCTTCGCGAACGTCGACTTCCCGATCCCGTTCGGGCCGACGATCCCGAGGACCTCCCCGGCCCGGATCGTCCCGCCTTCGACCGCGAGGGAGAACTCCCCCTCGCCGTAGCTCTTCTCGAGGGCCGGATACTCGACCAGGACGCCGGCGGCCTCGGCCGTCCGCGGGGCGTGTTCCTCGAACTCGATCCGGTCGGGACGGATCCGCATGTTCTCGTTCTCGAGGTAGCCCGCGAGGTACTCGTTGATGCCGTTTCTGACCGACTTCGGGTCCGTGATGACGCCGTAGGCGCCTGGCTCACCGTAGGCGACGTGGAGGGTATCACAGAGCAGATCGAGGATCGCGAGGTCGTGTTCGACCACCAGCATCGACTTGCCCGCCTCCTCGGCGAGCTCGCGGATCAGGCGGGCGGCGGTCACCCGCTGGCCGATGTCGAGGTAGGGGGTGATCTCGTCCAAAAAGTAGAAGTCGGCCTCCCGGGCGAGCGTCGCCGCCAGCGCGACCCGCTGGAGCTCCCCGCCGGAGAGCTCGTCGATCGTCTGCTCGAGGACGGGGCCGATCGAGAGCCGTTCGACGAGCTCCCCGAGGACGCCGCGCTCGTCGGTCCGCTCGAGCAGTTCGCGGGTGTCGCCGCCGAACCGGTCGGGGATCCGATCGACGTACTGGGGTTTTCGCGCGACGGTGAGCTCGTCGTCGCGGACGGCGGCGACGTAGTCCTGGAGCTCGGTGCCCCGGTAGGCCTCGAGCACCGCGTCCCAGCCGGGGGGGTCGCCGTACCGCCCGAGGTTCGGCTCGAGCTCGCCGGCGAGGATCCGGACGGCGGTCGTCTTCCCGATCCCGTTTGGGCCCAGGATGCCGGTCACCTGCCCCTCCCCGGGTGCGGGGAGCCCGTACAGCGAGAAGGCGTTCTCGCCGTAGCGGTGGGCGGGCTCGTCGGTCAGCTCCTGGGGGAGGTTGATGATCTCGATGGCGTCGAACGGACACTTCTCGACGCAGATGCCACAGCTCTCGCCCAGACAGATCTCCTCGGAGATGCGCACCTGGTCGGGGCCGCCCTCGTCGGCGTCCTCCCCGCGGAGGGTGATACACTCCTTGCCCGTCCGGTTTGGCGGACAGAAGTTCGCACACTCGTAGTTACACCGATCGGGCTGACACCGATCCAGATCGACGACGGCGATGCTGTCCTCGGCCATGATCAGGCGGTGTACTCGACGGTCAGCAAGATCCCCCACACCACGAACCACAGCGAGAACGTCATGAAGCTGATAAACAGGTAGTGTTTCGGGCCGAACTCCTCTTCCTCGTAGATGCCCGCGGCGTTGATCAGGGGAAACTGGATCAGGATCGCTGCCAGCACGATCATGTACGTCCGCGTGTCGGTCGCCGCGGCCTCGACCGTGGCCGCGTCGCCCGTGATCACCGCCGAGAGGAACGCGGCGCCGACGCCGGCGAGCGCGGCCAGCGCCGTCACGCCGATCGACCGGACGTGCTCGCCCCGGTCGCTGATCGATTCGGTCGACATACCGTGACGTCCGTCTCCGGGGGTCAAAAGGGGTTCGGGTTCGGCCGGGATCGACGCGGTTCCGTCCCCGCGTCGGCTGCTCTTCGACTGCCGTCGCCGTTCGCTGCCGGACGACTCCCGCGTCGTCTGTTTCTCGACCGACGTGGCCGTCCGCCGCCGACCGACGCGGTCCCGTCCCCGCGTCGGCCGACGTGGCCGTTCGCCGCCGGACGACCCCCGCGTCGGCCGCTGCTCGACCGCCGTCGTCGTTCGCCGCCGGACGATTCCGCAACCGACAACACTTCCTCCGTGCGGCCGCTGGCCCCTCGTAGATGAGCACGGAGTACATCGAGGTGCGCGGTGCGGCCGAACACAACCTGAAAGACCTCGACGTCTCGATCCCGCGGGAGGCGTTTACCGTCGTCACGGGCCTCTCGGGCTCGGGGAAGTCCTCGCTCGCGTTCGAGACGGTGTACGCGGAGGGCCAGCGCCGGTACATCGAGAGCCTCTCGGCGTACGCCCGGAACTTCCTGGGCCAGATGGACAAACCCCAGGTCGAGACCGTCGAGGGGCTCTCGCCGGCGATCTAGATCGACCAGAAAAACGCCGCGAACAACCCCCGCTCGACGGTCGGCACGGTGACAGAGCTCCACGACTACCTCCGGCTGCTGTACGCCCGCGTGGGCACCCAGTACGACCCGATCACGGGCGAGGAGGTCGGCACCCAGAGCGCCCAGGACATGGTCCGGGAGATCCTCGAACTGCCCGAGGGCTGTCGGGCGATGATCGCCGCGCCGGTCGTCCGCGACCAGAAAGGCGCCTTCGAGGAGCTGTTCGAGGAGCTGCGCGCGGCGGGCTACTCCCGGCTCGAGGTCGACGGCGAGGAGGTCGACCTCTCCCTCGAGAGCCCCGAGCTGGATCAGAACTACGACCACACGATCGACGTGATCGTCGACCGGGTGAAGATCAGCCAGGAGGCCCGCCCCCGGATCGTCGACAGCGTCGAGACGGCCCTCGAGGAGGCCGACGGCGTGTTGAAGGTGATCCTCCCCGATCCGCCGGCGGGCCTCGACGTCGCCTCGAACAGCCGGTCGACCGGCGCGCTCGCCGGCGACGGCGACGATCGGCTTGTCCTCGAGTTCTCCGAGGCGCTTGGCAACCCCGCAAGCGAGTTTCAGTTCAGCGAGATCGAGACCCGCAGCTTCTCGTTTAACAGCCCACACGGCGCCTGTCCGGAGTGTGACGGACTCGGCAAGACGAAGGAAGTCGACGAGGAGCTCGTGATCGTCGACCCCGAGAAGCCGATCCGGGAGGTGTTCGAACCCTGGAGCTACAGCCGCTCGTACTACCGGACCCGGATCGACGCCGTCGCCGACCACTTCGGCGTGAGCGTCGACACCCCGTGGGCGGAGCTCGACGGGGCGGTCAGAGAGCAGTTCCTCTACGGCACCGACGAGCCCGTGGTCTTCGAGCGCTCGACCCGTTCGGGCACCCGCCGGAAACGCAAGCGCTTCGAGGGCGTGATTCCGAACCTCGACCGACGGTACCTCGAGACCGAGTCGAAAAGCACCCGCGAGCACATCGAGGAGTACATGGCGGTGACGACCTGCCCGGCGTGTGATGGCACCCGGCTCAAAGAGCAGTCCAGACACGTCCTCGTGGCGGGCACCTCGATCACCGAGGTCAACCGGATGTCGATCGGCGATGCCCGCGAGCACTTCGAGGGGCTCGAGGCCGCCCTCTCCGGCCGGGAGCTGACGATCGCCGAGGAGATCCTAAAGGAGATCCGCGCCCGGCTGGGCTTCATGTGTGAGGTCGGCCTCGAGTATCTGACCCTCGACCGGGAGGCCTCGACGCTCTCGGGCGGGGAGAGCCAGCGCATCCGCCTCGCCACCCAGGTCGGCTCCGGGCTCGTCGGGGTGTTGTACGTGCTCGACGAGCCCTCGATCGGCCTCCACCAGCGGGACAACGACCGCCTGCTGGACACCCTCTGTGAGCTGCGGGACCTCGGGAACACCCTGCTCGTGGTCGAACACGACGAGGAGACGATGCGGCGGGCGGACAACGTCATCGACATGGGTCCCGGTCCCGGCAAGCGGGGCGGTGAGGTCGTCGTCAACGGACCCCTAGAGGAGCTGAAAGCCTGCGAGGAGTCGATCACCGGCGACTACCTCGCCGGCCGGCGGGCGATCCCCGTCCCCGAGGAGCGCCGCGAGCCGGCCGGAGGACTGACGATCCGTGGGGCCCGCCAGCACAACCTCGCGGACGTCGACGTCACGCTGCCGCTTGGCTGTTTCACCGCGATCACCGGCGTCTCGGGCTCGGGCAAGTCCACCTTGATGCACGAGGTGCTGTACAAGGGCCTCGCACGGGAGATGAACGACAACACGTCGGTGATCCCCGGCGACCACGACGCCATCGAGGGGATCGAGGGGATCGAGACCGTCAGGCTGATCGACCAGTCGCCGATCGGGCGCACCCCGCGTTCGAACCCCGCCACCTACACCGGCGTCTTCGATTACGTCCGCGAGCTGTTCGCCGAGACCAAGCTCTCGAAACGCCGCGGCTACGAGAAAGGGCGGTTCTCCTTCAACGTCAAGGGCGGGCGCTGTGAGGAGTGTGGCGGCCAGGGTACCGTCAAAATCGAGATGAACTTCCTCTCGGACGTCTACGTCCCCTGTGAGGCCTGTGGCGGAGCCCGGTACAACGACGCCACCCTCGACGTCACCTACAAGGATGCGACCATCGCCGACGTCCTCGAGATGTCCGTCGAGGAGGCCCACGACTTCTTCGAGTCCTCGAGTCGGATCCGCCGGCGTCTCCAGCTGTTGAAAGACGTCGGGCTCGGCTACATGCGGCTGGGCCAGCCGTCGACGACCCTCTCGGGCGGGGAGGCCCAGCGGATCAAACTCGCCGAGGAGCTCGGCAAGCGGGACACGGGCAACACCCTCTACCTGCTCGACGAGCCGACCACGGGCCTCCACAGCGAGGACGAGCGCAAGCTGATCGACGTCCTCCACCGGCTGACCGACGAGGGGAACACGATCGTCGTCATCGAACACGAACTCGACCTGGTGAAAAACGCCGACCACGTGATCGACCTCGGGCCGGAGGGTGGCGACGGCGGCGGCGAGGTCGTCGCCACGGGAACCCCTGAAGAGGTCGCCCGCGTCGAGGCGTCGTACACGGGCCGGTACCTCCGGGATCTGTTGCCCGACGTGGACCTCGAGGGGCCGCGTCGACGGGAGGCCGAGGCGACGCCGACGCCGACGGACGACGACTGATCGGGGCCGACGCCGACTGCCGGTGTCGGATCACCGACTCTCCGACACGAGACGGCGCGCCCCCTCTTCCTCGACGAACAGCACAGGGAGACGGCTATCCCTCAGGCAGGACGAGACTGCACGTCCCGCCTGCCGTGCGGGCGAACCGCCCACAGAGCACCGAAACCCCTCGGACGGGGAGTCAGGCCTCCCCGTGCCGTTGGATGGCCGGAACGGCTCCCTCAAAGCCCCGTCCGTTCACGCCTGTCCTGAGTCCTCGGCGGGTGCGTACATCACCGTGACCACGAACTCGCCCTCGAAGTCGGTGAACTGGTGGTCCGTCCCGGGGTCGAGGTGGACGACGTCGCCCGGTTCGACCTCGACCGACTCGTCTTCGGTTACGAGCGTCGCCCTGCCCGTATCGACACAGTAGATCTCGTCTTCGGCGTGGGCGTGCATCGAGTCCTCGTCGCCGGGTTCGAACCGCATCACGTGGAAGCTGAACGCCTCCTCGCGCATCGTCTCGACCTCCATCTCCCCGTCTTCGGCCAGTCGGCTCGTCGTCTCGGCGATATTAATCTTGTCCATACAGCTGTTACCGATCCCCCGGGTTTAGCGCCTTCGGTTCGTGCTCGTAGACGGGGAGCGTCGGCCGTGTGGAACGTCCACCGCTCTGGACGCCCTCGGGCCGCTGCCAGCTTACTTTGGGGTTACCCCGGACGCTTACCTCGGGGTTAGCGAACAGTTATCACCCGGAAAATGGCGATTTATTGTAATGTCAGGACGGAAGACAAACGGCGATTCTGAGGTGGCAAACTCACGGAACGGTGGAGAACGAGCCGGAGAGCTCACGAAATCGGGCGGCGGTCGGGTGCTCGCAGGGTCCATCCCCCGGAGTGTCGTCGGACCAGCGGCTCCCGGGAGCGACCCCGACGGCGACGGCGTCGAACCCGGCGAACGTGACGTAGAGGGGGCCGGGCTGGCGTACGGCGAGTTCGCCCCCGAACCCGGGACCGGAGCCCAGCACCTCCCAGCGATCGCAGTCCTCTCGTTTCAATGACCCACGGACAGCTCCTTTTCGTCGCCGTCCTCGTCGGAGTGGGGACGGGGCTTCTGTTCGGGGGAGCGATGGCGCTGCCCGCGGACGCGGCGGACGATCCGACCGGAGTGCAGCTTTCCTCGCCGGCGTCGCTGCCCGCCCAGGCCGAAGACCGGTCAGCCAGTCCACCCGACGCCGGTTTCGTCGTCGGCCCCGAACGGCCGGACGTCGACGAACCGGTCGTCCTCGATGCGTCCGAAACGGCGCCACGAGGCGGTGAAATCGTCTCGTACGACTGGGAGGTGGACGGTGAGCCCGTCGCCGACGGGGAGCGTGCCAGACACCAGTTCGAGGAGCCGGGAACCCACGAACTCACGCTGACGGTGACGGACGACACCGGCGCGCGGTCGTCGGTGATGAACTACGTTCACGTCGGGGAGCCCGACGTCGTCACCGACCCGACGCCGGGTGAGGTCGTCGAACCACAGCGGGAAACGCTGTTCGAGACGGAGCCGGAGGTCGACCTGACGATACCCTTCCGGACTGGTGACGTGCGCCTCGCGGAGGGTGTCGACCGGGCAGTGCTCGACAGCGACCGCGAGCAACAGTGGGTCGTCCTCCAGTTCGGCGAGCGACCGTCCCAGAGGGAGACGAGGGCGCTCGACGAACTGGGAGTCGATCGGCAGGGAAAACTCACTGACCGGACGTTCTACGCGGGCGTTCCGCGCGAGAACGTCGAGGACGTCGCGGACCTTCCCTCGGTGCGGTCGGTTGCGGCCGTGCAACCGGAGTGGAAACTGTCGCCACGATTGCAAGAGGAGTTCGAAGACTCCCCCGACGGTGAACGCGAGCCCGTCGAAATCGGTGCCTTCGAGCCACTCGATGCGCTTGCCGAGGAGTATCGGCTGGAGCGAAACGAACTCGGCCTCTATGTCGGGCAGTTGAACGAGCGGGAGGTACGTGACCTCCAGCAACGCCAGGCCGTCCGCTGGATCGAACCCGAAGTGGAGTTCACTCCCGATCTGGCGGAGGCAAAGCGACTGACCGGGACACAGAGTGAGCCGTTCATCGGCGAGCAAGCCGACGACGTTCGCGTTGGCGTCATCGATAGCGGCATCGCCCACGATCACACACACTTCGACACCGTGGAAATCGTCGACAGCTACGACTCGATCGACGAGGACTGGGACCCGTCGGCCGACGATTTCGACTGGGATCCAAATGACCACGGCACACACGTCGCTGGCATCGTCGCCGGGGCCGGGTTCGACGGACCGCCGGACGACGAGGCGACGCGTGGACACACCGGGGTCGCCACGAACGCGACACTCGTCGTCGCGCGCGGATTCAGTGTCAGTAACTTCGACCGCGTGTCCCAGAACGGCTCCGACATCATCACGAACAGCTGGGGTGGGCACACCCAGGGCGCCTATACGGAGAGGGCGACGTACGTGGACGGGTGGGCGTACGAGAACCCGGACGTGCTGTTGTTGGGGTCCTACGGCAATTACAACACCAGCAATCCCGACGAACAGTGGGGTAACACCCCCGGACTGGAGAAGAACGTCCTGGCGGTGGGCTCACTCGACGACGGCAGTGCGAACATCACCGACGACTGGCAGTTACACCGCGACACTGTCGAGCGGGTGAACGACGTCCACTCGCTGAACAACCTGACCCAGCCACAGGACGGCCGGACAAAACCCGACATCAACGCGCCAGCGACACCGATCACTGCGCCAGTCCCCGCCACGTACACCGACGACCTGTACGGCACGAAGGGCGGGTCGAGTATGTCGACGCCCCACGTCGCGGGTATCGCCGCGCTGTACGAGTCGACCTACGACGATCCGTGGGCGGACGAGATCAAGGCGAGCATCATCGCCGGTGCCGGACCGGTCGAGAATCCCGCGCCGGACGAACGACCGGAGGGCCACGGCGCGGCAGACGCCTACCCCTCGATCTACAAGACCGGGTACGAACACGAACACGTCATCATGTCGGGAACGTTCGAGGGCGGGACCTTCTCCAGCCCCGACCAGGCGACACGGACGTTCGAGGTCCCGTCCGATGCAGAACGGGTCGTGACCGCCCTCTCGTGGACGGACTTCCCCGGGACGTCGGCAACGAGTGACAACCAGGTGAACGACCTCGACCTCTATCTCGGGCCGACCGACGACCCAGAGCGCTACTCGTCGACCTCTCAGACAGACACCGTAGAACGGCTCGAGATCGACGACCTCGACGACTCCGAGGTCGGGACGACCTGGCAGCTCACGGTCGACCCGGTCGAGATCGACGAGTCGCCACAGCACTACGCTGCAGTCAGCCGCGTCGTCACCGAAAAACCCGAGCTCTCGGTGACCGCGCCGGACGAACTCGTCGTCGAACCGACGCCGAACGCCCGGACGGCCTTCGAGTTCGAGGTCGAAGGCGAGGGCGCGTCGGTCCACGGGACGCGTGCGACCGTCCACAGCGACAGCGCGCTCGATCACTGTGGCGGCCAGCGGGGCTTTATCATCGGCGTTCTCGACGGTGATCGCGCGGACTTCTCGAGCGACGACATGTGCTTCGAGGTGCCCGACCAGCCGGGTACCTATCCGGTCGACATCACCGTCGACTCCACGAACGCGGAACGGGAGACGATCGAGGAGACCGTCGACGTTCGCGTGCCCGAACCGCGGGTCGAACTCGACCCGTACGAACTGAACGTCACGGTCGGCGAGGAAAAACAGTACGCGATGTACCTCAGCAACGTCTCGACCGACGTCGAGACAGTCGAGGCGAACGTGAGCCTCGATAGACCCGAGATCGGCGTGTTCACCGAGTTCACCACGTTGAATCTCGCCGACGGTGACGACTACACCATCGAACTGGATCCGGACGGAAACTGGATTCGTCTCGAACTGGAAGAGAGTGCAGTCGATGCGACCGACGACGACGGGGAGGTCACACTCGGGCTGTTGACCGCCGGCGGGTCGACGCCCGGCAAGTCACCGGTGAACGTCTCCGTCGCGGAGCTACGGGACGGCGACGGCGACGTACTGTCGCTCCGGCCGGACCAGCAGGCCGGAACGCCCGAGCGAGGGCTCCTGAACGTGACGCGGGGCCCGATCGAACTCGACGACGACTCCAGTATCACGATCGATCCGCCGGGAGACCTCACCCCCATCTCCGACGTCGTGTTCGATGCCGGCCCGGTCATCGACGTCGTGGACGACCCGCTTGGCGTGCAGTGGGACCTCGGCGATGGACGGACCGTCGACGACGCAGAGACCGTCCGTCACAGCTACGACGAACCCGGCGAGTACACCGTCGCGGTCGTGGTCGAAAACGCGACGGACAGCTACCGGGTCACCGAAACGGTCGTCGTCGAGAAGGCGGAACCCGACCCCGCACCGGAGCCCGTCGCCTTCGATTCGTACGAGGTCAGCGAGACGACCCTCCACACCGGAGACGAGATCACGGTCGAGGCGACGGTGACGAACCGCGGGAACGAGTCCGGAACCGTGGAGGTCCCGCTCGTGCTCGACGGCGAGGTGGTTGCCGAACGGCAAGTCACGGTTCCACCGGGCGAGAGAGAATCCGTCCAGTTTCGGGAGACGTTCGAAACTGCCGGCGACTACACCCTGACCGTCGGGGAACTCGACCCTACGACGGTAACTGTCGAGACCGAGCCTGCCGAACGGGAAGACGACGCTGCGGACGACACCGAAGACGACGCTGCGGACGACACCGAAGACGACGCTGCGGACGACACCGAAGACGACGCTGCGGACGACACCGAAGACGACTCGACTCCCGGCTTCGGCATCGTGGGAACGCTTGCCGGCGTCGGTGGCGTCGCGTACCTCCTGAAACGGCGTCTGGATACCATCGGACCGAGAATCAAGCAACGTCAGCGGTAGCCGACTACGAGTTCACCCGTCGTCGGGACACCCAAGCGACTTCGTGAACCTGATATCGGAACTGACGTCCTCTCGGTGCGGCCAGGAACCGACCTGGATCTGTACTGTCACACACTCGTGGTCGATGTTCGTGAAATCAAACGTTTCACTCTCTTCACGCGTCTGGTCGTCGTGCCAGCTGTGGATGACGTGTGCACCTGGGGTCGTCGGGTACCCGTCGAAGGCGGTCGCGGCGAATCGACCTTCCCCTTCCGGTGTTCCGTCGAGTTCGACCGACTCCGTGTAGCGCTTTTCGCCGTCAGTACGCATCTCCACGGTGAGAACGCCCGATTCGGTGGTGTAATTAACTCCGCTGAGTTCGACCAGCCGCGTCGTAGTTCCGGAACCATCGTCGAGACAACCAGCGACCAAGGCAGTGCTGCCAGCGAGTACGTGGAGGTACTGACGGCGATCTATACCCTTCGTACACTAGGTACCCCACTTTTCCTGAAGGCTTTGCCCCAGTATTGGCGGGGGATATACCGACGTGGGCTACCGGGCGTGTGGACGAGTGTGGGACACGGGGACGAGCGCGAAGAACGCCCCGGAGCGTTTGCCGCGCCTCAGGTGAACGGTAAATTACTATTCACTTATACACCTTCAACCCCACAAGGGTCCTGCTGAAACGCGACCTCAGAGGGCCGTTCCGCGAGTTGAGAGCTTCAACCCCACGAGGGTTCGTCTGAAACAACGATATTGAGGTAGATCGGTATGTGGGTAGACCGCTTCAACCCCACAAGGGTTCGTCTGAAACCATTCTTGGTCACACTCGGGCAAATGGTTCGGTAGGCTTCAACCCCACAAGGGTTCGTCTGAAACTTGAAGCGTGTGACGTTGATATGGCTATCGACCTATGCTTCAACCCCACAAGGGTTCGTCTGAAACAATGCGTTTAATTCTGCGATACAACATAAAAAATTCGCTTCAACCCCACAAGGGTTCGTCTGAAACCGGCCATCCTTCGGTATCGGCAGCGAACCAGTCATCGCTTCAACCCCACAAGGGTTCGTCTGAAACGCCATCACAGCCGCGGCGACCGCAAGCAGCATGATGCTTCAACCCCA
>LKNG01000065.1 GCA_001564115.1 Natrialbaceae archaeon Tc-Br11_E2g8
ACCACGCCGAGGGGGACGACCGGGGTTCGCGGCTCGCGGTCGTCGTCTCCCTGATGGGCGCGACGCTGCTCGGGGTCGGCGTGATCTGGGCGCTCGCGACGAGCTGGGAGGCGATCCCGCGGCTCGTCCGGACCGCGATCCTCGTTCTCACGCCGCCGACGTTCGCCGTCGCCGGGGAGGCGCTCGTCCGCGACCGCGCCCCGCGGGTCGGGAACGCCCTCTGGATCCTCGCGGTGGCGGTCGTCGGCCCCGCGTCGGCCGTCCTCGTCGACCTCTGGGGGGTCGACCCCGGCACCGAGTGGCTCCTGGTCGTCTGGGCGGCGGTCGCGCTCCCCGTGGGTCACGCCCGCCGCTCGCGGCTCACGACCGCCCTCGGGCTCGCGGCCGCGGCCGGGGCGATCGCCGTCATCGAGTCGGCCGCCGGTCTCCCGGTCGCGGTCGGCTTCCTCGGGGTCGTCGTCATCGCCCTCGGCGAGCGCGCGGGCGGGCGGGACGGCGCTGTGGCCGGTCGTGACGCCGGTTCGGGTGACGGCCGTCGAACGGACCCCGACTGGGCCGGGGGCACAGACCTCGGGGACGTCTACCGGCTCGTCGGCGTCGCCCTGCTCGCCGCGACGTTGCTGTTCGTCAGCAGCCAGGAGTGGCGCTACGACCGCGTGGCCCCCGAGGCAACCCCCGTCGGGATCGCGACGGCCGCCGGAGCCCTGGGGGCGATCGCGGCGACCCGGTGGCTCGTCCGCGCGAACCGGCTCGATCGGGAGACGGCGGCGCTGACGGCGCTCGGCACCGTCGCGGTCGCGCTCGCGGCGACCGCGGTCGCTCTCGTCCCGCCGACCCCCGCCGTCCTCGCGTTCGCGCTCGTCCACGTCGGGCTGCTCGGCGTCTTGCTCGCCGCCGTCGCGGTCGCCGTCGAACGCCGCTCGCCGGCGCTGGTCAACCTCGTCGCCGTCGCCTTCTTCCTCCAGGTGCTCGCCTTCCTCGCCGCGACGGTCGCCGACGCGGTCTCCGGATCGGCCGTGTTGGTGATCACCGGGATCGTCCTGTTGCTCGCCGCCCTGGCTCTCGAACGGGGACGACGGGACGTACTCGACCGGATGGGGCCTCCCTGAGGGCCGGACGACCCTAGTCGTGTCTGAAACAGCGCGTTCCGGTAAACGCCATCGCCATCCCGTGCTCGTCGGCGGCCGCGATCACGTCCTCGTCGTTGACCGATCCCCCGGGCTGGACGACCGCCTCGACCCCCGCCGCCGCGGCCTCCTCGAGGCCGTCGGGGAACGGGAAGAAGGCGTCGGAGGCCATCACCGATCCCTCGGGACCTTTCCCCTCGGCGTGCTCGTCGGCTTTCATCGCCGCCAGCCGGACGGCGTCGACCCGGGAGACCTGCCCCATCCCGACGCCGACGGTCTCGGTGCCGGTCGCGAGGACGATCCCGTTCGACTTGACGTGTTTGAGCACCCTCCAAGCGAAGGTCATCGTCTCCAGCTCCGCGGCCGTCGGCTCGCGTTCCGTGACGACCTCGA
Source organism: Natrialbaceae archaeon Tc-Br11_E2g8 (assembly GCA_001564115.1). GTDB lineage: Archaea > Halobacteriota > Halobacteria > Halobacteriales > Natrialbaceae > Tc-Br11-E2g8. The sequence continues at coordinate 1,521 of LKNG01000065.1, forward strand.
GGTCGTCGGCCGAGATCGACGAGCGGTCCCGCTCCTGGACCAGCCGGCCGCCGACGATCGGTTTTTCGGCGAACCGTTCGGTGGGCTCTCCGAGCTCCCCGACCTCGAGTACGCGTAGATCCTCCCGCGCACACAGCACCTCGAGGGCGTCGGCCTCGTAGCCGGGGGCGACGACGACCTCCTTGAACGAGTCGACGATCGCCTCGGCTGCCTCCCGGTCACACGGCCGGTTGAGCGAGACGACGCCGCCGAACGCGCTCATCGGGTCGGTCGCGAGCGCCCGGTCGTACGCCTCCGCGAGCGAGTCGGCGGTCGCACAGCCCGCGGGGTTCGTGTGTTTGATCACCGCCGCGGCGGGCGTCTCGAACTCCTTTATGAGCTCGAGGGCACCGTCGGCGTCGTTGTAGTTGTTGTAGCTCAGCCCCTTCGCGCCCTCGTTGTGCTGGATCGCGTCGACCACCGACGCCTCCTGGCAGCCGTAATCGGCGTACACCGCGGCCTCCTGGTGAGGGTTCTCGCCGTACCGGAGCCGGTCGAGCCGGTCGGCGCCGACGAGCCGGCGGGCCGCCAACCCGTCGCCGTCGTCGTCGCCCGCGACGGCCACCGCCCCCGCTTCGCGGTCGACGGTCACCCGATCCTCGGCGAACCAGCGGACGGCCCGCGGATACGCCCGGAACTCACCCTCGTAGAGCACCCGCTCTTTGAGCGTCTCGCGGTCGTCGCCCGCGTAGACGGGGACGGGCTCCTGGGTGACGATCGGGCCGTCGTCGATCAGCTCCGTGAGGACCGCCCCGTCCTCGTCGGTCGCGTCCGTGACGACGTGGACGGTACAGCCGGTCACCGAGACGCCGGCCGCGAGCGCCGCCCCCCAGGCGTCCTCGCCGGGGAACGCGGGCAGCAACGACGGGTGGACGTTCAGCGTCGTCGGCGCCGCCTCGAGGAAGGTATCCGAGAGGATCCGCATGTAGCCGTCGAGACAGACGAGCTCGAAGCCGTAACCGTCGAGTGCCTCGAGGATCGCCGTCTCGTGGGCTCGCCGGTCCATCCCCGCCGAACGCGGGACGACCTCGGTCGGAATCCCGCGCTCTCCGGCCGCCTCGAGGACGGGGGCCTCCTCGCGGTCGGTCACGACGACTGCGAGTTCGGCGCCTCCCGGCCGCCCGTCGTCGATGTTCAGCAGGTTCCGTCCGCGGTTGCCGGCCAGTCCGGCCACTCGTATCATGGGGAGACGAGCGCCACCGACGATCAAAGCGGTTGCGGTCCCGTCCGCGGAGGCTCCTCCGTGGCGGCTCCGACTCCGAGCCCCTCCGTGGCGGCTCCGACGACGGCCGGGCCGAGAACACCTCCGATACGCTTTTCAGCCGCGGCCGGGCACGGTCGAGCATGACCGACACCGACGCGCTGTACGCCATCTCGCCGCTCGATGGCCGGTACGCCGACCGGACCGCGCCGCTGTCGCCGTACGCCAGCGAGGCGGCGCTGATGCGCGCCCGGGTCCGCGTCGAGGTCGAGTACCTCGTCGCGCTCGCCGATCTGGACGAGACCGCCCTCAGCCTCGATACGGGGACACGCCAGCGGCTCCGGCGGCTGTACAAGAGCTTCGCCGAGGAGGACGCCGCGCTGATAAAGAAACTCGAGGTCTCCGGCCACGGTCCCTACGAGGCGACCAACCACGACGTGAAAGCCGTCGAGTACTTCATCCGCCAGAACCTCCCGGATGGGACCGACGCCGCCCCCTGGATCCACTTCGGGCTGACCAGCGAGGACGTGAACAACCTCGCCCACCGGCTGTTGCTCCGGGGAGCGATCGACGACGTCCTGTTGCCCACCCTCTACGAGCTCCGGACGACGCTCGCGGCGATGGCCCGCGAACACCGGGACGTCCCGATGCTCGCCCGGACCCACGGCCAGCCGGCGACGCCGACGACGTTCGGCAAGGAACTCGCCGTCTACGCCTCCCGGCTCGGCCGTGGGACCGGGCGGATCCGGGAGGCGACCGACGGCCTCCGGGGAAAACTGGGGGGTGCCTCGGGCACCTACGCCGCCCACGTCGCCGCCTGCCCGGAGGTCGACTGGCCGGCGTTCGCCCGCGGCTTCGTCGAGGGGCTCGGTCTCGAGTTCGAGCCCCTGACCACCCAGGTGAACCCCTGTGACGACCTCGCGGCGCTGTTCGACGCCCTCCGCGGGGCGAACGACGTCCTGCTCGATCTGGACGTCGACATGTGGCTGTACGTCTCCGATCGCTACCTCGGCCAGGAGGCCACGGCGGGGGAGACGGGCTCCTCGACGATGCCCCACAAGGTGAACCCGATCGACTTCGAGAACAGCGAGGGGAACCTCTCGAAGGCCAACGCCGACCTCGTCTTCCTCGCCGACTACGTCACCCGCTCGCGGCTCCAGCGGGACCTCTCGGACTCGACGGTCAAACGCAACGTCGGCGCCGCCCTCGCACACTGCCTGATCGGCTACACGAAGGCCGCCGACGGCCTCGCGGCGGTCACCCCGAACGAGAGGGTCATGCGCGAGGAGCTCGAGGCCACCCCCGAGGTGATCGGCGAGGCCGTCCAGACGATCCTCCGCCGGGAGGGGCTCGACGACGCCTACGAGCGCGTCAAGGAGCTGAGCCGGGGGCGACGGGTCACCCTCTCCGAGTTCCGGACGCTGTTCGACGAGCTCGACGTCGACGAGGAGGTCCGTGCTGAGCTGCGGGCGCTCACGCCGGAGACGTACACCGGCCTCGCCTCCGAGCTGGTCGACGACCTCGAGGTCGAGAGAGGGCGGCGGTGAGCGTCGGACGCGAGCGGTAGACGGCGCCCGTTCGGCTGGTGAACCACAACCCGTTATACGGCCGAGGCGGAACAACCGATATGTATCACTCCACCCGGCGGGAGCTGCTCCGGCTCGCCGGCACCGGCGTGGCCGCCGGACTGGCCGGCTGCTTCGGGGACGGGGCGGGCTCGGACGACGGCGGCGATCCGGACGGGGAGGGCTCCGACGACGAGCCGGAGGTCGTCGGCAGCGACGGCCTCGTCTACGCGTTCACTCCCGACGACGTCGCGGTCGTCGATCCGGAGACGGCCGACGTCGTCGACCGGATCGAGGAGGGGATCGGGGACGAACGGTGGGCCGACCCGCGGATCACGGCCGACCACGGGGAGATCTACGTCGTCGAGGAGTCGCTCTCGCAGGCGTACGTCTTCGACACCGGAACCCGCGAGCTCGTCTCGACGGTCGACGTCGGCCCCGGGGCGAACCACCTCTATCACCCGACCGACGGGGAGATCTGGGTCCACGCGGACGACGAGGGAGCGTTCTACGTCGTCGACGTCGACGAACACGCGGTGATCGAGATCGTCGAGACCGGCCTCGACGGCGAGGGCCACGGCAAGCTCCTCCACCACGAGGCGCTCGGCTCGACGGCCTACGCGACGAACGTCGCCGATCCGGGCGTCGCCGTCGTCGACCTCGACGCCTACGAGCGGGTCGACTTCCTCGAGTTCGGCGAGGTCGGGGGCACCCACTACAAGGCGTTCGCACCCGACGTCGGACTGCTGTACGCCGAGTACGCGACGGGGACCGTCGTCGTCGACACGGCCACCGACGAGGTGATCCGCGAGCTCCCCTACGCCGGCGCGATGTTCCTCTCGCCGGACGAGCGCCTGCTCGCGATCGTCGACGGCGAGACGGTGACGGTCCTCGACGCCACGAGCGATGACGCGACGGAGGTCGGCACGGTGGACGTCGACGGTGGGCCCACGGCGGTCCGTTTCTCGGCCGACGGCGACCACGCGTTCGCGGCGAACCCCGGGACGGAGGACGTCGCCGTCCTCGACCTCGAGGCGTTCGAGGTGGCAGACCGGATCGACGCCGGTGCCGTCGACGGTCGGAGCCGGCCCGGAGTTCTCGGCGGTGACTACGTTCTCACCTCCGCGGACGTCGACGGGACCGTGACCGTGATCGACGCCACAGACCGCGAGCTCGTCGGCCGGGCCGACGTCGGCGAGGGCGTCGGCCCGATCCAGTACGTCGGCGACTCCGGCGTCGGCTACACGGGCCGATGAACCCCCCTGCCGGCCGGTCGCCCCCGTCGTCGGGAGCGGTCACCCACCGTGTCGTCGATCGCCGTCGGCTCGCTGTCGCCCTCCTCGCGGTCGTCGTGGTCGCCCTCGCGGTTTCGGCCCTCGCGGCGCCGGCCGGCGCCCACGCGTACCTGAGCGGCTCGGATCCGGCCAACGGCGAACGCCTCGAGGCCGCCCCCGAGTCGCTCGCGCTCTCGTTTACCGGCGACGGCGTCGTCGAGGCCGAGGTCGCCGTCCGCGGACCCGACGGGGACGACGTCGCCGGCGAACTCGCGATCGAGGTCGACGAGCTCACCGTTCCGATAGAGGACGCCGGCGACGGAATGTACGTCGTCGAGTGGGAGGTGCTCGCCGAGGACGGCCACACCACGACGGGGACGTTCTTCTTCTCGGTCGGCGACGACACCCTCGACCACGAGGCCGTCCTCGAGAGCCACGAGGCGGACGACGACGGGGTCGCGGCCGTCGAGGCCGGGGCGAAGGCCCTCCTGCTCGTCGGGCTCGTCGGACTCGTCGGCGCCCCGGTCGCCGCGAGGGTCGCGGTCTACCCGGCCCTCGCCGGCGGCCCGGCGACGGCGGCGGTCGACCGGCGGCTCGTCCGGAGCCTCCTCGCGGCGGCGGCCGTCTGTGCCCTCGGCTGTGTCGCCCTCGGCCCCTCCAGGGCCGTGGCGGCCGGTCAGCCGCCAGCGGACGCACTCGTGGGGTTCCTCGGGACCGCACCTGGCCGCCTCTGGCTCCTCCAGCTCGTGCTGGCCGGCGCCGTCGTCGCCCTCCTCGTGGCGGCCGCGGCCGGTCGACTCCCACGTCGGGGCTGGCTCGCCGGCTCGTTCGCGGGCGGGCTCGCCCTGGCGACGACGGTGAGCTGGGGGAGCCACTCGGCGACGGCGGTCGACCGGCTCGCCGGGACGGCCGTCGACTTCGCCCACCTCGCGGGGGCCGGGCTGTGGGTCGGTGGCCTCCTCGTGCTCGCCGTCGTCGTTCCTCCGGCGTTACGCGAGGCGCCCGGTCCGGACCGGGCCGGGCTCGCAGCCGCGGTGGTCCGCCGGTACTCCCTGCTCGCGCTGGCGGGGGTGACCGTAGCCGGGGCGAGCGGACTCGCCCTCGCCGCCTGGCACGTCCCGACGGCAGCCGACCTCGCCGGAACCCTCTACGGGCTCGTCCTCTCGGCGAAGACGCTGTCGGTGCTCGTCGCCCTCGGCCTCGGCGGCCTCCTGCGCTTCGTCCTCCTCGCCCGGCTCGACCCTCCCGCGAACCGCCAGTCCGGCCTCCGCGCCGTCGAGGCCGACGGTGGCGAAACCCGGACCGACGGTGGAGGACGGGCCGACGGGAGACGGTCCGGGGACGGCGACGACGATTCGGCGACCGGCCCGGTGTCCGCGCTCGTCCGGACGGTCCGCCTCGAGTTCGCCGTCTTGCTTCTCGTGGTCGTCCTCTCGGGGGTGCTCACCTCGGCACCGACCGCGGCCGTCCTGGACGACGGTCCCGGGGAGACGACGATCGAACGCGAGGGCGAGGACGTCACGCTCGAACTGACGGTCGTCCCGGCGGACGGCAGCGAGCCGATCGCCGTCGGGATCGACGACCCCCTGGTCTTCGAGGTGGCGTTCGTCTCCGACGGCGAGCGAGTCGCCTCCGATCGACCGGTCCGGCTGCTCGCGGACCACGGCGAAAGCGGCGACACGGTAGAGCTCGAGCTCGAGGGGACCGACGACGGCACGTACGCGGCGGTACAGCCGCTGTCCGCGGAGGGCCAGTGGGAGGTCCGGGTGACCGGCCAGCCCGCCGGCAGCTACGTCAGCGAGTGGGTCGACGTCCACGCGTCGTCCGGTTCGGACGACGGCCACGACCACGGCGAGGACGCTCATGGCCACGGCGACCACCAGGAGGATGGCCACGACCACGGCGGGGGCGCTCACGACCACGGCGACGGGGACGCCCACGACCACGATCACCAGGAGGGCGGCCACGACCACGCCACACCGGCCGACGACGGTCCGGGACCGTTCACGAGCGTGCTCCGGTTCGGAGCGATCGCCGTCGCCGTCGTCGGCTCGCTCGCCGTCCTCGTCGAGGCCGTTTCCCTCCGCGATCGGTGAGGCTCCCGTCAGTGGTGGTCGTGTCCGCCGGGCCCGTCGAGGGGATCCCAGAACGGGAGTTCGGGGTGGGGGACGTGGTAGCCGAGGCTCATCAGCCCGTGGGTGAACAGGACGTAGCCGAGGACGACGAACGCGATCCCGAGCAGCCGGTGGAGCCGGCGGCGGTGGACGACGTCGACGCTCTCGATCACGGTGCCGTAGGCGAACACCGCGGGGATGGTGCCGAGCCCGAGGGCCGCGAGGACGACGCCGCCGACGACCGGATCCGCGGCCGCGAACGCGTAGAGGTACGCCGGATAGAGGATCGGACACGGCAACAGGCCGTGGACGGCGCCCAGGCCGACGATCCCCGGGCCGTTCGCGAGCCCCTCGACGCGCGCCGAGAGCCAGCCGAACAGCCGGCCGGTGCCGGGGAGGCCGACGCCGACCGAGATCCGGCCGAACACGTAGTTGACGCCGACGAGGATGACGGCGAGCCCGATCACGACGCCGACGACCCCCCGGAGCAGGTCGGCCGTCGCGGTGAGCCGGTCGGCCCCGAGAAACAGCAGGCTCCCCAGAAGCCCCATCGTCGCGCCGATCAGCGTGTAGCTCGCCGCCCGGCCGACGTTGAATAGCGCGTGCTGGCGGACCTCGAACACCGTCAGGTGGGAGCCACGGATCCGCTCGCGCCGGCTCGCGGTGCCGCCGTCGGCCCGGGTGCCGGTCATCTTGCCGGCGTAGATCGTCACCAGCGGGCCACACATCCCGATGCAGTGGGCGCCGCCGAGCAGCCCGATGAGAAAGAACAGGGCGATCTCACTGCCCAGCAGCGTGGGATCGATCATCGCCGTCCCGTAAGCGCGCCGCACACCTCACCCCTTCGGTTCCTCCCGCGGGTCGGCGCCGACGGCGGCCGCCGGGCCGGATCGGTGGTCATCGTCGTCAGTAGCCACCTCCGTCCTCGCCGCCGTCTCCGTCCTCGCCGCCGTCTCCGTCCTCGCCGCCGTCTCCGTCCTCGTCGTACTCGACTAGCTCCCCGCGGTAGAGCTCGCCGAGCTCGCGGTCGAACTCCTCGAGGGTGATGATGTCTTCGTCGTCGTACTCCTCGAACCCCTCGACGAACGTTTCGGCGTCGACCCGGTCGGCGAACGGGGTCGGGTTGCGCATCATCACGTCGTCGACGTGGTCGGGATCGGTCACGCGCACGAAGTGGGCGTCCGCGGCGTCGATCAGCTCCCCCGTCTCGAAGTCGGTGACCCACACGTCGGCCACCTCGCTGTCCGGGCCGTCGAAGGCCTCGGGAGCGGCGTGGTACGCCGCCATACAGCCGGCCGAACAGAAAAACACCCGCTCGCCGTCCTCGTGAACGAGCTGGGCGTTCCACTCGGGATACTCCTCGGCGATCATGTCACAGACGACACACTCGAGCCCCTCCGGGAACGCCGCCGCCTCGTCCGCCGGGACCTCCTCTTCGTGGTCCTCGTCCTCGGCGTCTCCGGGGTCGTCCTCGGTGTCTCCAGGGTCGTCCTCGGTGTCTTCGCCCACACAGCCGGCGATTCCGGCGGCCACGCCGGCACCGACCGTCCCCAGCAGGCGCCGTCTGCCGATCGGCAGTTCGTCGGGGTTCATCAACCGTCGTTTGGCGGGCCACGGTCAAGTGCCGTCTGGTCCGGGAGTCGAAGCCGTTCGTCGAAACCGACCCGCGTGGGTCAGCCGCCGTCGACGAGCGTCGACAGCGCCGCCGCGAGCGCGTCCGCGGCCGCGCGGACGTCCTCGGTCCGGACGTACTCCCGTGGGGCGTGGGCGACGGCACCCTCCGCGTCGGCGAGGACGCCGGGGCCGAAGACGACCGTCGGGGCGTAGGGGGCGAAATAGGAGGCCTCGGTCGCGGCGGTAAAGGGGCGGACCTCGCCGCCGCTCGACGCGGCGAGCGCGTCGACGACGGCCGCGCCGGGGTCGGTCGCCCACGCCTCGAGAAACGGCGTCGGCCGGTCGGTGAACTCGAACGCTACGTCGACCGGTTCCGGAACCGCCGCCCGGAGGTGTTCGAGCAGCGCCTCCCGAAACCCCGCGGCCGTCTCGGGGGGGACACTCCGGCGATCGACGGTCAGCCGACAGTCCGCCGGCACCTGGTTCGTCGCCGTCCCGCCGTCGACGACGGTGGGGGTGAGCGTCGCCGCGCCCAGTTCGGGGTGTGTCGGCGGGGCGTCGGCCCGGTCGTCGAACGTCCGCAGGGCCGCGAGGGCGGGTTCGAGCGCGGCGATGGCGTTGACGCCGCTTTCGGGCTCGGCAGCGTGGGCGTTCGCCCCGGAGAGCTCGATCGTCCCCTCGAACCGGCCTTTCGCGGCGGCACAGACGTCGAGGTCGGTCGGCTCGCCGACGATCACGGCGTCGACGTCCTCGAGCGGCGAATCCGTCCCGGAGGCGAGCGCGGCCGCGCCGGTCGAGAGCCGTTCCTCGTCCGGCGTCACCGCGAGGGTCAGTCGGCCCTCGCCGGGGTCGACCGAGAGGAAGGCGGCGAGCAGCGCCGCCAGGGGGCCTTTCGCGTCACACGCGCCCCGTCCCCGGATCACGCCGGCCTCCCGGTCGCGTTCGAACGGCACGCCCGGGGGAACGGTGTCGATGTGGGTGTTCAGGAGGACGTGTCCGCCGTCGCCCGTCCCGTCCCCGCGGCTCGCGAGCACGTTCCCCGCCTCGTCGACCCGCGCCTCGACGCCGCCGTCGGCGAGCGTCTCGACCAGGAACTCCCGCATCGGTGCCACCTCCTCGTGGGAGTGGCGCCGGACGGCCCCGGCGAGGAAGTCGATCTGGTCGAAGTCGTCGGCGCTCACGGCTCCACGGCGCCGACCGGTAGCTCGCCGCCGAACTCGCGGACGACGGGACCCGAGAGCATCGCGGCTTCGCCATCGAACCGAACCCGGAGCTCGCCGCCGGGCGGACGGACCGCGATCTCGGTCGCGTCGGTCAGCCCGAGTCGCCGGGCGACGGCGGCGACCGCGACCGCACCGGTGCCACAGGAGTCGGTCTCGCCTTCGACGCCGCGTTCGAAGGTGCGCTGGCGGAAGCCGTCGCCGTCGGGGCTCGCGAGGGTGACGTTCGTCCCCAGCGGGAAGCTCCCGGCGTGACGGACCGGCTTCGCGACCGCCTCGAGGTCGACCGCGTCGACGTCCTCGACGACGGCGACGGCGTGGGGGACGCCGGTGTCGATCGCGGTGAGCTCGAGGCCCTCGATCTCGGTCTCGACGACGGGCCCGTCGGCGTCGACCGGCACCCGGTCGGGATCGAAGCTCGGCCGGCCCATGTCGACGGCGATCCCGCCTTCGACGCGATCGGCGCGGCGCGTGCCCGCCTGGGTGTCGATCATCACGCTGTTCGCGTCCGTCCGGCGCATGGCCCAGTCGGCGGCACAGCGGGCGCCGTTGCCACACATCGGTGCCGTGTCGCCGTCGGGCTGGACGAGGGTCATCACGACCCGCGGCGGGGAGAAGCCGGGCTCGAGGGCCAGAAAGAGGACGCCGTCGGCGCCGACGCCGGTCTCCCGGTCGCACTCGCGGATCGCGAAGGCGCCGCGGTCGGGCACCGGCTCGGTCGCGTCGACGACCAGAAAGTCGTTCCCGGTGCCGTGGTACTTTTCGAATGGAACGCTCATTGAACCCAAAAGCGTGCCCCCCGTTGTCAATCCCTCGGTTCGGTCGCCGCCCGTTCGGGCCGAGTGACGTCGGCGACGGTCTCCCGGCGGCGGGCGAGACGCGACTCCACTCCGTCGACGACGACCGAGGCCGGCCGGGGCCGGGAGTTGTAGACGCTCGCCATCTCGTAGCCGTAGGCGCCGGCGTTGCCGATCGCGAGGAGGTCCCCACGCTCGCTCGCGGGCAACGGCCGGTCACGACAGAGGACGTCCGAACCTTCACAGATCGGGCCCGTCACCGTCTCCGGGCGTCGCTCGCGGCCGCTGGCGTCCGGCTCGAGGCTCCGGATCGCGTGGACGGCGTCGTACATCGCCGGCCGGGCGAGCGTCGTCATGCCGGCGTCGACGCCGACCACCGTCGTTCCCGGCGCCTCCTTGACCGTGTTCACCCGCGTCAGGAGGACACCCGCGTCGGCGACGAGGTACCGACCCGGCTCGACCGTCAGGCGAGCGTCCACGCCACCGAGGGCCTCCCGGGTCGCCTCCGCGACGGCCGCGAGGTCCAGGGACTCCTCGTCGTCCCGGTAGGGAACGCCGAAGCCGCCGCCGACGTCGAGGAACTCCAGGCCGCCGAGTTCACGTTCGACCGTCCGGGCCAGCTCGCCCATCCGGGAGACGAACTCCCGGTGGGCCTCGAGGGCCTCGCCGGAGACGCCCGAGCCGACGTGGGCGTGGAGGCCGACGACGTCGAAACCCCGACCCGCCGCGTCCGCGAGGACCTCCACGGCACGGTCGTACGGGACGCCGAACTTCGCGTCGGCGCCGACCCGGACCTTCTCGTGGTGGCCCGCACCCACGCCGGGGTTGACCCGGAGGGCGAGCCGACCGTCGTAGCCACGCTCTCCGAGCCGATCGATCGTGTCCGTCGCGCCCGCGACGACGGTGAGTCGGGGGTGGTCGGCGGCCACGTCGACGGCGTACTCGAGGTCGCGTGCCGGTGGGTTCACCGCCGTGTAGTGGAGTGACTCCCCCGGAGCGCCGGCGGCGAGCGCCCGCTCGAGCTCACCGGCGGAGGCACACTCGATTCCAGCCCCCTCCGCGAGCAACGTCTCGAGGACGTCGCCGAGGGCGTTGGCCTTCGCCGCGTAGAGGAGTTCGGCGTCGGGGAAGGCGGCGGCCAGCCGACGGTAGTTCTCCCGGACCCGATCGAGATCGAGGACGTAAAGCGGCGTCCCGTACTCCCCGGCCAGCGTCCGGAGCTCGCCGGCGTTCCAGTCGGCGAGCCGGCGGACCGGCGGACCTCCGGCCTCTACCCCGGCGCTCGATTCCGACCCGCCGTCGGCGGCCGGTTCCGACCCGCCGTCCGTCATCAGTCCCTGAGCACCTCCTCTCGCTCGGATCGCTCCAGCGTTCGGTCCTCGAGGTCGGTGGCGACGACGGCGGGTTTGTACGCGCCACCCGGGAAGAGCTCGTGGTCGCCGATCGAGGAGTCGACAAAGCGGGTGAACGCCCGGCGTTCCGCCGGCAGTTCGCCGTAGACGATCTCCTCTTCTACGAGGTCGTAGACCGGAATCCGCGGCGTCAGGAGGGTGTTCTCACCGACCACGGTGTCCTCGCCGACGACGAACCCCGAGGTGACCCGACAGCCCGCCCCCAGCGAGACGCCGTCTTCGATCACGACCGGCGCGTCCTCGACGGGCTCTAGGACGCCCCCGATCAGGGTGTTCGCGCCCAGCTTGACGCCTTCGCCGATCTGGGCACACGAGCCGACGGTGTCACAGGAGTCGACGAGCGTGCCGTCGCCGACGTAGGCGCCGGCGTTGACGAAACTCGGGCTCATCATGATACAGTCCGACCCCAGGTAGGCCCCACGGCGGATCGTCGTCCCGTCGGGGGTGTTTCGCGTACCCCGTGCACCGAGATCCGCGGTCTCCCGCAGCGGGAGGACGTCGTAGTGATCGACGCCGCCGTAGGCGAACGCCCGGTTCTCCCGGAGCCCGAAGTTGAGCAGGATGCCGCGTTTGACCCACTCGTTTGCCTCCCAGCTCCCGCCGCGTTTCTCGGCCGCACGGATCTCCCCGGCCTCGAGGGCGTCGAGGAAAGCCTCGAGGGTCGAACGCTCCGGTTCGCCGGCGGTGGCCGCGTCGACCTCGTC
>LKNG01000066.1 GCA_001564115.1 Natrialbaceae archaeon Tc-Br11_E2g8
CCCTCTACGTCGGCAACGAGGCCGCGATGGTGCTCGACGACGTGGTCGACGAACGGACGGTGAACGTCCGGGAGGACCTCGAGGAAGACGAGTTCTTCTCGACTGCCGACGGCCACACGACGGTGACCAACCGGTACGACCTCGAGAAGGCCGTCCCGACGGGAAAGAAAGGCTACTTCCGCGAGGTCGAACGCTACTGGGTGAACAAACCCTACGCCTTCATCATCGTCTTTCACTCCGAGAAGGAAAACGAGAAGAAATACTACGTCGTCGAGCCGTATCTGACCGAGATCGAATCCGAGCTCAAGTCGTTTCTCTCGGGAAAGCTCCGGACCGCAATCAAGTACTCCGACGAGGGGATCAAACGGAGCAAGGAGGTCGACGCCAAACGGAAGGTCATAGAGGAGGAGACCCGCCGGCTGATGAAACGGTACGACCTCTACGAGAAGGGAAGCGCCAGCGCCGAGGCCGGCATCGTCGAAACGATCAGGAACCTCCTCGACGACGAGGAGCTCGAAGAGGAAGAAGGACAGCTCGCGGGGATCGAGGCCCGTCCCGAGCCGGTGTTGCTGGCGGAGGACGCGAACACGTTGAACGACTACCAGGTCGAGAAGCTACTGTACCAGCTCGGGCGCGATTTCATCGGCTACGAGCGGATCGACCCGATCAAACACGACATCAACGTCGAGGACATCTCCTGTAACGGTTACAACTCGCCCGTCTTCGTCTACCACTCCGAGTACGAACAGGTGATCACGAACGTCTACCACGGCGAGGACGAGCTCGACGACTTCGTGGTCAAACTCGCCCAGCGGTCGGGGAAGGGGATCAGCAAGCGTCTGCCACAGGTCGACGCCACCCTCCCGGACGGTTCCCGCGCCCAGCTGACCCTCGGTCGGGAGGTCTCCGATCACGGCACCAACTACACGATCCGGCAGTTCAAGGACGTCCCGTTCACCCCGATCGACCTCATCAACTGGAACACGTTCAGCTTAGACGAGATGGCGTTTCTCTGGCTCGCGATCGAGAACAACAAGAGCCTGATCTTCGCCGGCGGTACCGCCAGCGGGAAGACGACCAGCCTGAACGGCGTCTCGCTTTTCATCCCTTCGAACACCAAGATCGTCTCGATCGAGGACACCCGGGAGGTCGAGTTGCCCCAGCGCAACTGGATCGCGAGCGTAACTCGACCGGCGTTCTCCGACGACGTCCAGGGCGACGTCGACGAGTTCGACCTGCTCGAGGCCGCGCTCCGCCAGCGTCCCGACTACATCGTGATGGGCGAGATCCGCGGCGAGGAGGGACGGACGCTGTTCCAGGTGATGTCGACGGGTCACACCACCTACACCACCTTCCACGCCGACTCCGTCGACGAGGTGCTCAAACGCTTTACGACCGATCCGATCAACGTCTCGAAGACGATGTTCACGGCGCTGGATCTCGTCTCGATCCAGACCCAGACGCGGGTGCAGGGAAACAAGGTCCGCCGGAACAAGTCCCTGACCGAGATCAACCACTACGAGGCCGAAAACGACGAGATCAACGTCCAGGACGTCTACCAGTGGCAGGCCGAAACCGACGAGTACCTCAAGATGGGTGACTCGAACACCCTGGAGGAGATCAAGTTCGACCGCGGCTGGACCGACGAGAAGCTCGAAGCCGAGCTCCAGAAACGGCGGGTGATCCTCGCGTACCTCATCGAGCGCGGGCTGAACACGTACGCCGAGGTGGCCGCGACGGTCCAGGCGTTTATCAACGATCCGGAGACGATCCTCACGCTCATCGCCAACGGCCAGCTCGAGGCGAGCCTCGAGGACCTCCGGGAGATGGAGAGCGTGCTGATCGACGTCGACCCGGAGAAAGAGGAGCTGGTGCCCCGGCCCGAGCCGACCGACGAGACGTACAACCTCGCGGTCGACATCTTAGAGCGCGCCGAGGAGTCGCTGTTCGAGGAGTACCGGGGGAAGACCCCGAGCGGCCTCGCGAGTGCCCTCGCTGGCGTCGAGAAAGCCGAATCGATCGAGGTCGACGAGCCCGACCCACAGGAGTTCGAGTTCGGCGGCGACCTCGACGAGGACACCGACGAAGGGGGGTGGGAGCTCGGCGACGGCACGGCGTTCGGGTCCGGCGACGGCCTCGGCGAGACGCCCTCGTGGCTCGAGGACGACGAGTTCGAGCTCGGCCCCGAGGAACCACAGACCGAGACAGCTGCCGACGCCGTGACCGCGGACGAAAGCGAAACCGCGGACGCCGCCGGCGGAGCCGAGCCGGAGGCCCCACCGGCGGATGCGGGCGTCACGGAAGCCATCGGAGACGGTCCCGCGACGGCAGACCGACCGGCCATCGCGGACGACGCGGAACCCCCATCCCATCCCGAGCTGGGAGCGGCGCCGACCGACGACCCGTCCGGGGATGCCGACAGGCCGGAACTCGAGGCGGCTCCCGACGAGGACGGGACGGCCACGGCCGACGGCGAGCCGACAGCGCTGGAGAGCCCCGAAGTGGAGTTCGAACCGGCGGTGGAAGAACCCGCTTCGACCCCTCCGGATGGGGAGGACCCTGCTCCGACCCCTCCGGATGGAGAAGGAACCTCCCCGGACGTAGAGGGGACCTCCCCGGACGTAGAGGGGACCTCCCCGGACGTGGATCGGCCGGAAGCTGACGCCCCCTCCGGGACGGGGGACGGGGCGGCCACGGACGCCGACCGGCGGGAGTCAGAAACCGATCCCGACGCCGGAGAAGACGGCGTCGGGTCGCTCTTCGAGGACATGGGCGAGACCCTCGACGAGCTCGACGAACCCGCCCGAACCGACGACACGGAGCCGGGGACCGAGGGGACGGAGTCGACGGCCGACGACCGAGGACCGGCGTTCGATACGTTCTTCCCAGATCGGGATCTCGATTCGATCTTCGGGGGCGAATCGGAGCCGGAGACGACCGACAGTGGCGGCCGACGGACGTCCGACGACTCCCCGTTCGACGATGACGGGGGCGACTCCCCGTTCGGTGACGAGGGTGGATCGCCGTTCGACGATGACGGGGGCGACTCCCCGTTCGGCGATGACGGCGACGGCGGATCGCCGTTCGGAGACGGCGAGGAGTCCCCGTTCGACGACGTCGGTGACTCCCCGTTCGACGATGACGGGGGCGACTCCCCGTTCGGTGACGAGGGTGGATCGCCGTTCGGCGATGACGGCGACGGCGGATCGCCGTTCGGAGACGGCGAGGAGTCCCCGTTCGATGGCGATGAGCCGTCGTCTCCCGGAGATCCGTGGGCCGAAGACGAGGACGGCGTCGACGACGGAGCTGGAGACGAGGACGCTGGCGGCGAGACCGGAGACGAGAATGAAGCCGGCGACGGAGCTGGAGACGAGGACGCTGGCGGCGAGACCGGAGACGAGGACGAGAAGACATGAGTCTGGAGCTTCCCGACGGACCCGACGGCGGTCTGGTGACCGGTACGGATCTACTCGGGGAGCGGTTTTACCCCCTCTACGAGCGGCTGTTCGACGAGGACGGGAGTTTCGTCAACGATCTCGAGACGAAACTCGCCCAGGCGCGGATGACCGACACCGTCGAGATGTACGTCTCGCGCGCGCTCGGAATCGGCGTCGTCACCGGGCTGTTACTGTGGCTGTTCGGGCTCGTGATCGGCTACGGCCTGTTCGCCACCGGCCTGGTCCAGATGGACACCCTCGTCGGAATGCCGGCCCAGAGCGAGACGGTCATCGCCTTCTTCGATGCGATTCGGACGCCCGGACTGGTCCTCGCAACCGGGCTCGTCTTCGGCGCCGTCGGCTTCTCGCTTGGCTTCGGCTCGCTGGTGGCGATCCCCTACTCGCGAGCGTCGGCGCGCAAACGCGAGATCAACATGCTGCTCACCGACTCCGTGTCGTACATGTACGCGCTGTCGGTCGGCGGGCTCAACCAGCTGGAGATCCTCGAGGCGATGGCCGAAGCCGAGGACACCTACGGGGAGGTCTCCCGGGAGTTCCAGAGCATCGTCCAGGAGACCGAGTACTTCGACACCGACTACCGGACGGCGATCCGTCAGCAGGCGATCGAAACCCCGAGCGACGAGCTCTCGCAGTTTCTGACCGACATGCTCTCGATCGTCAACAGCGGCGGCGACATGGAGAGCTTCCTCGAGGACAAGAAAGAAAAGCACATGCGGACGGCCAAACAGCAACAGGAGATGACCCTCGAGACCCTCGAGCTCTTCGGGGAGATGTACATGACGCTCTCGCTTTTCCCCCTCTTGCTTATCATCATCATGGTCATCATGCAGATGGTCCCCGACACCGACATCTCCAACAACATGCTGTATCTCGTCGTCTACGGGCTGATCCCGCTGACCGGCATCGGCTTTATCGTGCTCATCTCGACGGTCAAACACGACGAGCCCGGTGACGGCTACCTGCAATCCGGCGTCGGCGACCGTCGCCTGGAGAGTCGGCGGGACCGGAGCGTACTCGATCTGGGTCTGATCGAGCGGTTCACCGGCGAGTACAGCGTCTTCGACCGGATCAAAAACCGTGAAGGGACCCACGAGACGATCGCGGTGCTCCGTCGGCCACACGTCTTCTTCCGGGAAAATCCGCTCTTTACGCTGGCTCTTACCGTGCCCGCGACGCTGGCGATCGTCACGACTGCGATGGTCAACGGCTCGGCACCGCTGTCGTGGGCCGAGCTCGTCGAGCGGCCGGTCTGGGGGACGCTGATCTACGTCTACATCCCGATCTACGTGACGATGATTCCACTCGCGATCTTCAGCGAGTGGAACGTCCGCTCGCGACACGCCGTCGTCTCGACGCTCTCGGAGGACCTCCGGAAGCTCTCGAGTGCGAACGACACGGGGATGACCCTACTGGAGTCGCTGAAATCCGTCTCCGATACGACCAGCGGGCGACTCGCCCGGGAGTTCGAGGTTATGTACACGAAGGTCAACTACGGGATGAGCCTCCGGGAGGCGCTGGCGGAGTTCAACAACAAGTACCACATTCCACGGCTGGCCCGGACGGTCAAACTCATCAGCAAAGCCCAGGAGGCCTCCAACGAGATCGGCGACGTCCTCCGGACGGCCGCACGGGCCAGCGAGAACCACGACGACATCGAACGCGAGCGCAAGTCCCGGACCCGGATGCAGGTCGTCATCATCATCATGACGTTTCTGACGATGCTCGCGGTGATCGCGATCCTCCAGACGCAGTTCGTCGAGACGATGGCCGGCCTGGAGGCCGACGGCGCAGACGCCGGCGCAGCGGGCGACGTCGGCGCCGGTGGCGGCGACTTCAGCGACAACGTCAACACCGCCTTGCTCTCCTTGCTCTTTTTCCACGCCGTGACCTTCCAGGCGATCCTCTCCGGGTTCATCAGCGGCTACATCCGCGACGCGAACCTCCTGAGCGGGCTGAAGTACGTGATCGTACTGGTGTCGATCGCCCTCTTCGCGTGGATCATGGTGACCTGAGATGGCCGGACGGACGGTCTCGCTCTCGCTCGACGACCGCGGCCAGACGGCCCAGGATTTCGCCGTCGGGATCGGGATCTTCCTGCTCGCCGTCGCCTTCGTCTTCTCGTACGTTCCGACGGCACTCGTCCCATTCACCCCCGACGTCGGGGCAGCCGAGGACGCCCAGGCCGACCGCCTCGCCGCGACCGTCCTCGAGGAGCTCACCGAGGAGCGGACGAACCACCTGGCCGAGTCGATCGAAGAGTACGACGACGGCGACCTCGGCGTTCGGACGGTCGACAGCGTCAACGTCACCCTCCAGTCGTTGAACGGCTCGACGACGTACGCCGGTGCGGGCGATGCGTACGACGGCGGGGCCTCGGCGAGCGCGTCGCGGATCGTCACGGTCGAGAGCGACGATCTCGAAAACGACGAGTGTGAGCCGGCTTGCAGGCTCGTGGTGCGGGTGTGGTGACGATGAGCGGGGATCGCGGACAGGCGTTCACGCTCGAGGGGCTCGTCGGCGCCGCCATCGTCCTGACGGCGCTTCTGTTCGCACTCCAGGCGCTCGTGATCACCCCGACGACCGGCGGTGCCGTCGACCGGACCGCCCAGGCCGGGATCCAGACGGAGACGAAAGACGCCCTCGTCGTCGCCGAGAACGACGGCGATCTCTCGGAGATGGTCCGCTACTGGGACGAGGGGGAGTTCAAAGACGGCGACCAGCCCCGCGGGGAGTACAACGCCAGCCGGTTCGGCGATCGGTTCACGATCGGCGAGATCCTCAACGAGCGGTTCCTCGAGCGGGGACAGAACTACAACGTCGAGCTCCGGTACGGCGACGACGGCGAGGTCGGCAACGCGACGCTCGTCTACCAGGGCCAGCCGACCGCGAGTGCGGTAACCGCGAGCCACACGGTCACGCTGTACGACGACCAGCGGGTGACCGGCGGGGACGACCGGACCCTCGCGGAGGCCGACGAGGCCGAGGAGGCACCGATCCCGAAGGACGGCGATGGCGAGCTGTACAACGTCGTCGAGGTTCGGGTGATCGTATGGTGACCGCCGGCCGCCGCGACCGGGCACAGCTCATCCTCGTCGCCGCCATCGCCGTCGCCTTCATCGTCCTCGGGCTGGTGGTCGTCGTCAACGGCGTCCTCTACACCCAGACGGTCTCGAGTGGCACCGGAACCGAGACGACGACCGACGTCGGCGCGACCGAGACGGAGCTCGAACGCGGAGTTCAGGGGCTGCTCCAGCGGGAGAACCTGGCTGGAGAGTTAGACTCTGACGCACTAGACGACACCGTCGACGGGTTCGCCGCCGATCGCTCGACGATGAAGGCCGACCAGCGGCCGGCGATAGTCGGCGTTCGGGTCGACGACTACGGGGAGGCCACACGAATCAGCGACGAGGTCGAGGGCGACGAGTGGGAGGCCCTCAATGCGAGCGGGGCCGGCGAGCCGAGTCAGGTCGGCTACTTCTCGATCGTCGTCGATAGCGACGAGGACGAGCTCGAGGTGGACACCAGCGAAAGCGACGACGAGTTCGAGGTCGAAGTCGGACCGGACGTAAACGACGACTGTCGACTCGACGTGAGCGACGGCGAGAGACGACTCGACCTCGTCGTCGACGACGGGACGTGTGAGCTCGATCGCATCGATCCGTCGGCCGAGTACGAACGGATCACGATCGAACGTGAGGAGGAGACGACCGTCGAGGCCGACCTGATCGTCGAGGGGGAGAGCACCGAAGGACTCGAGGGAGACGATTTCGATGCCGTCTGGAACGTCACCGCCACCGCGACGTACGACTCGAACGAGATGACCTCGAATCGGACGGGAACGATCGAACTCTACGAGGGCGAGCCCTACCACGCGTGGCCACACGGGGGTGACGACGAATGAACCGGATCGACGACCGGGGCGTCTCCATCGCCGTCACCCACGTGTTGACCCTGGGGATCACGGCGGCGCTGATCTCCGGGCTGTTGCTCGGAGCCGGCTCGCTGCTCGACGGGCAGACCGAACGCAGCGAACGCGAGTCCATGACGGTCGTCGGCGAACGCGTCGCGGGCGAGCTCGCGAGCGTCGACCGCCTCGCGGAGGGCGACGACGAGGTCCGTCTCGAGGTCGACCACCCGTCGGCGGTCTCGGGGACGGGGTACGAGGTGGTGTTACGGGCTAACTGTGACGATCCAGAGGGGGTCCCAGAGACGGCTCTCATCGAGGACGACCAGCCCTGTCTAACCCTGACCGGTGGGAACGCGGCGACTGCGGTGCCGGTGTCGAACGAGAGTGCGGTGGCGACCAGTAGCGTCTCCGGGGGCTCGTTCGCGATCGTGTACGACGGGGAGGAGGAGACCCTCCGTCTGGAGGAGGAACGATGATCGGCGACGACCGGGCGGTCAGCGAGGTGATCGCGTTCGTGCTCGTGTTCACCATCATCATCTTCTCGGTGGCGGTGCTGTCCACGGTCGGCTTCTCCTCGATGGAGAGCTACAAAGACGGCGAGCAGACGGCGAACGCCGACCGGGCGATGGTCGCGCTCGCGGACAACCTCAACGACGTGGCCCGCCAGGCCGGGATCGAGCGCCGATCCGGGGAACTCGCCCTCCGGGAGGGGACGATCGGCACCGACTCCGGTGCAACCGTGTCCGTCGAGATGGACACCGGAAACGGCGAGGAGGAGCTGTTCGACGACTCGCTCGGCCGGTTCACCTACACGGGCGACGGCGATACGATCGCCTACGAGGGAGGGACCGTCTTCCGGATCGGCGACGGAGGGAGCGTCGCCCGCGCCGCGCCGATGGCCACCTGCCGGGATGGGACGGCGGTTCTCACGCTCGTGGTGATCGAGCCGACCGACCGGACGGTCCAGAGCGCCGACAGCCGGGAGGTCCGTCTCGTCGAGAATCGAACCGAGGTCCGGACCGAGTCGGTGGAGACGCTCACCGTGACCGTCGACGACGACCGGACGGCGACCGCCTGGGCGAGGGCACTGGAGGATCGCGGCTGGGAGGCGGACGTCGACGGTTCGACGGCGACGGTGGAGCCCGACGGGGACTGTGAGCTCGAGCAGGCGACCGTCCGGATCGTCCACGTCGACGTGGGGTACTAGCCCCAGTCGCCGGTCAGCATGGCGCGCAGCCCCGCGCGTTCGGCCAGCGCGACGACCCGCCGCCCGCGTTCTGTGGCGTCCTGGCCGACGTCGAGGACGAGCCCGTTCGAGAGCTCCCGGGGAGCGTCCCCGGCTTCCGGACTCTCCAGGAGGATCGGCCCGTCGTCCGGCCACGGCGGGGACACCCCCGACAGCCCGCGCTCGAGGAGGAACTCCGCGGCCTGGACCGCCGCCTCCCCGGAGTCGGAGTGGCCGACGGCGCCGATCGATCCCCGGTCGGCGAAAAACCGGACGACGTACTCGCCGTCGTCCGACCGGTCGGTCGACGCACGCGGCCGTTCCTCGTCGGCGAGCCGTCCGGATCCGTCGTCGGATCGGTCCCTACCGTCGGACGGATCTCCCTCGGTCTCACTGTCGGATGGATCCCCCTCGGACCTCCTGCCGGACGGATCTCCCTCGGATCTACTGTCGGACGGGCCGTCGTCGAGACCGTCGTCCGGGTCGCTCCGAGCGACTCTCGACCCCCGACGTTCCCGTGGCTCGGCGAGGACGTCGATCAGCCGGTCGAGAAACCGGTCGGTCGCGAACCGGAGCTCCTGGCGGTGGTCCTCGCCGGCCCGGTCGACGAGCGCGTCGGCGATCCGTGCCGTGAGCTCCTCGCGGCCGTCGGCGAGTCGCCTGGCAGCACGGAGGTCGGGGCTCTCCGCGAGCCGTCGACGCGTCCGTCCCTGCTCGAACGCATCGAGCGCGTCGGCGCCGTCGGTCAGTGCCTCGAGTGTGAGCGGCGTCGGGTCGCCGTCCGGATCGGTGTACAGCGCCAGGTCGGCGCCGTTCGTGTAGATCGCCCGGTCGACGACCGTCCGGGCCATCGTCGCCCGGAGCCGGTCGCTCCGTTCGGCGTCGAGGGGGTCCGGATGGGCCTCGACCGCGACCAGCAACGCCGGCACGCCCTCGACCGAGCAGACGTACTCGACGTCCCACGCGGGGCCGGCCCGTCGGGGAGTCCAGCCGAGGGCCGCCAACAGCGGTTCGACGAGCCACCGACACGTCTCCGCGACGGTCCGCGGTGGGCTCGCGTCCGTCACCGCCCGACACCGCCGAACGTACGCCCGGAGGACGGCCTGATCCATCGGCCCCCGCTACGTACCAGTCCGAGTTAAGCATTCGAGCCGCCCGCGGCCGACTCCGCGGAGCCGGCCTCTTCCACAATAGTTATTCCACCTCGTTTCGACGTTCGGAAAAATGGGTGGCGATTCCGACGGCTCCCCCGACGGACACGCGTTCGCGGAGATGATCGCGGAGCTGAGAGCCGACGGCGGTGACGTCCTGCTCGTCGGCCGGGAGCCGACGGCCCACGCGTCGGTCTGTCCACGTCTGCTCGGCGACCGTCGACGCACGCTCGTGGTCCGAACCGGCGACCCGACGCTACGGCCGGTCGGCCATCCCGACGGGGTCGAGGTCGTGGAGTACGGCGACGGGGACGATCCCCTCGGCTCGCTCGGGACCGCCGTCGTCGGAGCGATCGACGACCTCGAGGCGGCGGCCGACGGCTTCGATCCCGGCCAGTTTCGCCTCTGTGTGGACTCCGTCGCGCCGCTGCTCGAGAACCACTCCCTCGAGAACGTCTTCCGGCTCCTTCACGTGCTCACCGTCCGCGTGGGCGCCGCCGGCGGCATCGGCCACTACCACCTGCCCAGAGAGCGCGGTCACGAGGCCGTCGGCCCCCTCGAGACGCTCTTCGACGCCGTCGTGGAGCTCCGGACCGGCGAGGAGGGCGTCGAACAGCGATGGGAGCTCCGGGACCGGGACGTCGAGAGCGGCTGGGTGAGCGTCTGATACTGTCGGCTGTAACTGTATCGAGACTCTCGCCACCCCGATGCGGCGAGAATCTCGAAAGAGTTACAGCCGAGAGTATAAGTTCCCCGACCCCCACGATTGACGGTCCCCGCGACCCTCTGTGGCCCATGGACGACGCGATCGATCTCGAGCTGGCGGCGCGGGTCGGCGACGCCCTCCGCGAGAGGGGAGCGACTCTCGGGGTGGCCGAGTCCTGTACCGGCGGGCTGGTCGGCGCTGCGGTGACCGCCGTCCCCGGCTCGAGTGACTACTTCGAGTGTGGGGTGACGGCCTACGCCTACGGCCCGAAGCGTCGGTTGCTGGGGGTCTCCCGGGAAGCCCTGGACGCCCACGGCGCGGTCTCGGCGCCCGTCGCCCGCGAGATGGCCCGTGGGGTCCGGGATCGCGCCGACGTCACCTGGGGGCTCGCGACGACGGGCGTGGCGGGGCCGGGCGGCGGTACCGAGGATGACCCGGTCGGCACCGTCTACGTCGGAGTTGCCCACGCGGCCCCCTGGGGGTCGGGAGCGTCGACGGCGACGGCGAGTCGGTACGAGTTCGACGGCGACCGCGCGGCAGTCAGGGCGAAGACCGTCGATCGGGCGCTCACGGAGCTGCTGGAGGCGATCGGGTAGCCGCCGATCGTCCGTGCGCCCCCGGGGGATCGAGCCGTCTCCGGTCTGATCCGTACTGCCGGGGGCGATCGGATTCGTCCGGCAGTCCCACGGACCACGGCCGGCGTCGGCTCCGCGTCCGACGCGTCGGAATCTTCAACGTTATATCCGATGGGTGGATAGCTCGGGGAACGATGACCGAGGAGGCGACGGCGTTCGTGCCCGGACACGTGACGGGGTTTTTCAGCGCACACCCGCACGAGGATCCGACGCGGGCCGGCTCCCGGGGAGCCGGGCTCACGCTGACCGACGGGGTCGAGGTGACCGTCCGGCCGGCTGCGGAGTCGACGGTCGTCCTCGACGGCGAGGGGATCGACATCGAGCCCGTCGAGACGGTGCTCTCGACGCTCGCGGTCGACGCGCGCGTCGAGGCCCACTCGGAGCTCCCGCTGGGGGCCGGCTTCGGCGTCTCCGGTGCGATGGCCCTCGGGACGGCCCTCGCGACGAACCGGGTGTTCGACCGGAAACTGTCGGTCAACGAGCTGGTGACGATCGCCCACGGCGCGGAGGTGCGGGCCGGGACCGGCCTCGGTGACGTCGTCGCACAGGCCCGCGGCGGGATTCCGATTCGCCTCGAGCCGGGTGCGCCCGCACACAACGAGCTCGACGGGATCCCCTCGCGGGCCCGGGTCGAGTACGTCTCCTTCGGCGGCCTCTCGACGGCGGACGTCCTCTCCGGGGAGACCGAGAGGCTGACCGCGGCCGGCGAGCGAGCGCTCTCGCTGGTCGTCGAGGAGCCGACGCTGGCCTCGTTCGTCCACGCCTCCCGGCGGTTCGCCCGCGAAGCCGACCTGCTCACGCCGGCCGTCCGGGAGACCCTGGAGGCGGTCGCCGACGTCGGCGGCCACGCCTCGATGGCGATGCTCGGCGATACCGTCTTCGCGCTCGGCACGGGACTCTCGGAGGCCGGCTACGAGCCCGCCGTCTGTGGCACCCACTCGGCGGGGGCGACGCTGCGATAGGGGACGGCACCACTCGGCGAGGGCGACGCTTCGGTAGGAAACTCTCCGACGGGGAACTTAGGTGACTGGCCGACGTTCCTGGAGGTATGCTCTCTCGAATCCTCGTCGCGATGGACGACTCCGAGCTCGCCGAGCGTGCGCTCGCGCACGCACTCGACACCCATCCCGACGCGGAGGTCACCGTCCTCCACGTCGTCGGCGTTCCGTCGATGATGATGGGGGAGGCCACCTCGCTCGGCCTGGAGGACGACATCGGTGAGGCCGCAGCCGAGCGCGCCCGCGAGGTCGCCGCCGAGCGAGACCGCGAGGTGGACACGGTCGTCGGGGTGGGCCACCCCGCCCGGAACATCGTCGAGCGTGCCGACGGTTACGGGGCGGTCGTCCTGGGGAGCCACGGTGCGGATCGGAGCCGTGCGGTGCGCCGGTTTCTCGTCGGGAACGTCGCGGAGACGGTGGTGAGACGGGCGCCGGTCCCGGTCGTCGTCGTCCGCTAGAGCCGCGTGCTCACGTACGGGCCGTCCTGTCGGTAGCCGAGCTTCTCGCGGTAGTACTCGCGGGCGCCGATGCCGGAGATGACACTCAGCTTCCCGTAGCCGGCGTCGGCGGCGATCGCCTCCGCTCGCTCCATCAGCCGGCGGCCGTGGCCACGGTGTTGGTGGCTGTCGTCCCCGGCGTCGTCGCCGAGGGCCACCGACGAGCCGTAGACGTGAAGCTCCCTGAGGAGCGCGGCGTCCTCGAGTTCGGGCCGCCGGGCGGGCCGTCCCGGGAACCGGAGCCGACAGAAGCCGACCAGCAGCTCCCGATCGACGTCCTCGATCGAAAGGAAGTGTTCGCGCCCGCCACAGGCCTCGTAGCTCGTCGCCTCGAGGCTCAGCTCCTCCGGCTCGGCGTCGTTCATTCCGGCCTCCCGACAGCGGATACACTCACACGTCCAGCCGTGATCGTCCATCCGCTCGCGGGCGAGCTGGCGGAGGTTCGACTTCCAGACGCCCCCCTCGATGAAGTCCGCGGGGATATCCCGCTGGACGCGCTGGAGGCGGGTGTACCGCGGGATCATCGATTTGATCTCCGCGACCAGCTCGGCGGCCTCGTCGTTGCCGAGTGGCTCGAACTCCCCGCGGTGCCAGGCGTCGTAGATCGCCGTCCCCTCGACGACGAGGGTGGGGTAGATCTTCAGGTAGTCGGGTCGCCACTCGGGACGCTCGAAGATCCGCCGGAAATCCTCCAGACACATCTCC
>LKNG01000067.1 GCA_001564115.1 Natrialbaceae archaeon Tc-Br11_E2g8
GAGCCACGAGGGCGTCCACCTCGACGGCACCCGGAACCTCGTTCGGGCCGCCGAGGAGGCCGACGTCGACCGGTTCGTCCAGATGAGCGCCCTCGGCGCCGATCCCGACGGAGCGACGGCGTACGTGCGGGCCAAAGGGCGCGCCGAGGACGTCGTCCGTGAGTCGGCGCTCGCATGGACGATCTTCCGGCCGTCGGTCGTCTTCGGCGACGGCGGGGAGTTCGTCCCGTTCGCACGGAAGCTCTCGACGCCGTACGTCACCGGGCTCCCCGGGGGCGGGCGCACGCGGTTCCAGCCGATCCACGTCGGCGATCTCGTCCCGATGCTCGCGGACGCGCTCACCGGGGACGAACACGTCGGGAAGAGCTACGAGATCGGCGGCCCGGAGGTGCTGACGCTCGCGGAGGTGACCGAGCTGGCTTACGAGGCTGTCGGGAAGTCGGTGACGGTGATCCCCGTCCCGATGGCGCTCGCCCGCGTGGGCCTGACGGTCGCGGGTCCGCTCCCGTTCGTCCCGTTCGGCCCCGACCAGGCCCGCTCGCTCGAGATGGACAACACCGTCGGCGACAACGACGTGACCGCGTTCGGCCGGAAACCCGACGAGCTGACGACGCTGCGGGCGTACCTCGGGATCGCGGACGCCGGGTGATCTCCTGGGAGATAGGGGCCGTCGGAGAACTCGTTTCCATTGGAAATATTACCGTTTCGTGGCCGCTACTGTCAGTTCCCAGGAGTCACTCGTTGAAACGAGAGTCGTGGCTGCCACAAGCTTTATGTCTCTTATTACACTCGGTTCGAGACAACGGAGCCCCCAGATACACAATGAAGCTGGCGATGATCGGATTCGGGCAGGCCGGTGGCAAGATCGTCGATCGATTCCTCGAGTACGACGAGAACACTGGCAGCAGTATCGTCCGTGCGGCGATCGCTGTCAACACCGCGAAGGCGGACCTGATGGGGCTGGATCGGATCCCACAGGAAAACCGCGTGCTGATCGGCCAGGCCCGCGTGAAGGGCCACGGCGTCGGGGCGGACAACGAACTCGGCGCGGAGATCGCCGAAGAGGACATAGACGAGATCCAGAACGCGGTCGATCAGATCCCGACCCACGAGGTCGACGCGTTCCTGATCGTCGCCGGTATGGGTGGTGGAACGGGGTCGGGCGGCTCGCCCGTCCTCGCGAAACACCTCAAGCGGATCTACACGATCCCCGTCTACGGGCTCGGCGTCCTGCCCGGCACCGACGAGGGCGGGATCTACACGCTGAACGCCGCCCGGTCGTTCCAGACGTTCGTCCGGGAGGTCGACAACCTGCTCGTGTTCGACAACGACTCCTGGCGGTCGGCCGGCGAGTCGGTCGAGGGGGGCTACCAGCAGATCAACACGGAGATCGTCCGCCGGTTCGGCGTGCTCTTCGGCGCCGGAGAGGTCGGGGAAGGGCAGGAGGTCGCCGAGAGCGTCGTCGACTCCTCTGAGATCATCAACACGCTCTCGGGCGGGGGCGTCTCGACGGTCGGCTACGCCAGCGAGGACGTCGACCTCGCACAGAGCAGTGGGGGGCTGCTCTCGCGGTTCACCGGCGGTGGCGGAGGTCAGGACGACGGCCTCGACGCCGCGAACACGACGAACCGCATCACGAGTCTCGTCCGCAAGGCCGCACTCGGGCGGCTCACCCTCCCCTGTGAGATCCAGGGCACGGAGCGGGCCCTGCTCGTGCTCGCCGGCCCGAGCCAGTATCTGAACCGGAAAGGGATCGAGCGCGGCCGGAAGTGGCTCGAGGAGGAAACCGGCAGCATGGAGGTCAGAGGCGGGGACTACCCCCGGCAGGTGCCGGAGGTCTCCGCCGCCGTCCTGCTGGCGGGCGTGACGAACGTCCCACGGATAAAACGTCTCCAGCAGGTCGCCATCGAGGCCCAGGACACGATCGAGGACATCCAGGCCCAGAGCGACCGCAACCTCGAGGGGCTCGTCGAGGACGACGAGGACGAACTCGAGCCGCTTTTCTGACCGGCACCGGGGGATCCGGGGACTTTCAGCGTTCGGGAGAGCGCCGTCTCGATCCGGGGGGAGGATTCGGGACGCTTTTCGGCCTCGCCCCCCAGGAGACGAGCGATGCGCGTCCTCGTCCCCTTCGCCACCGAGGAGCCAAAGAGCCGGCTCGCGGCCGCCCTCGGGCCCCGGGAGCGGGATGCGTTCGCACGCGCGTCCTTGGAGGACGTCCTCGAAGCCGTCCGGGGAGCCGGCGGCGAGCCGACGGTGCTCGCGACGGCCGACCCCGGCGTGGACGCGGAGACCGTCGTCGACGAACGGCCGCTCACCGCGGCCGTCAACGCCGCCATCGCCGACACGGAGCTCCCGGTCGCGGTCGTGATGGCCGATCTGGCGCTGGCGACGGCCGGCGCCGTCGCGGAGCTGCTGGCGGCCGACGGCGAGGTCGTCCTCGTCCCGGGACGTGGTGGCGGAACGAACGCACTCCTCGTCCGGCATCCGGAGTTTCGAGTCGACTACCACGGAGCCTCCTACCGGGATCACCTGACGATCGCCCGCGAGGTCGACGCCGACGTCGGGAGGGTCGACTCCTATCGCCTCTCGACGGACGTCGACGAGCCCGCGGACCTCGTCGAGGTGTTGCTCCACGGCCGCCCGCGCTCGCGGACGGTCCTCGAGGAGGCGGGGTTCGTCCTCGACGCCGACGGCGGTCGGGTGCGGGCGGTTCGGGAGTGGTAACCGGGAACGTCCCTCGAGCCGGTCTCAGACGCCAGAATCGGCGGCCGCGAGACGCCTGCCGATCGCCGACCGCAGCGAGCGGTTGACCGACTCGCCGCCCCGGACGAGCACGAGCGTTCCGGACACCTGGTCGCCAACCCGGTCGGGGATCGCCCCCGAGAAGACGCGTTCGACGGAGCTTCTCGTCGAGGCACCCATATAGGTCGTGTCGTACTCCGCCGCGGCCGAGACGAGCGACGCCTCGACGTCCTCGGCGACGATTACCTCCGCGTCGTAGCCCTCGAGGCCGACGATCTCGGCGTGTTCCTCGACGATCGCCCTGCCACGCTCCCGGAGGGCCTCCGGATCGTCGTCGCCGGCCGACTGAACGTTGATCAGCGTCAGGGAGTCGCCACCGGCCCGGACGAGCCTGGCTGCCTGCCCCACCGCGGCCCTGGAGTGGGGGCCCTCGTCGACGAAGACGACGACGTCACCGACGGCGTCGCCGCCCTCTCTGACGAGCGTCACCTCACAGGGGGCACGCTCGATCACCCGGTCGATGTTCGAGCCGAGCACGCGGTGGCGACGCTTTCGCGTCCCCGACCACCCCATCACCACCCCGTCGGCTCGCTCTACCTCGAGGACGTGGAGGATCGTCTCGCCGACGTCGCGGCCGACGATCGACCGGGTCCGGAGGCCGACGTCGAACCCTTCGACGATCCCCTCGGCTTCCGCGAGCAGCGCCTGCTGGCGCTCGATCCGCTCTCGCTCGTGGACGACCTCCTGGGCCAGGGAGGTCTGATCTGGGACCGTGAGCACGTTGACGAGCACGATCTCCGCGTCGTCGTGGGCGGCGGCGTTCGCCGCCGCGATCCGGACCAGCCCGCGCTGGGTTTCCGGATCCGCGATGGGGACGACGATCCGGTGGGGTTTCCCGCCGTTTGGCTCCTCCGTCGGCTCGACGGTGTCGACGATGGCCTCGCCGACGAGCCCCGTCCGGTCGACGCGCGGTCGGCCGTAGAACAGATACCAGAGCCCACCGACGACCACGATCCCGACGCCGCCGACGATCGGCAGGAGGTCCATCTGCGTGATGATAAACAGCCCGGAGCCGACGCCGAACAGCTGGACCCAGGGGTACGCCGGCGAGTGGAACTCGGGGTCGTACCAGTCGGGATCGCGCCGGCGGAAGGCGATCAGACTGAGACAGACGAGGATGTAGACGACGATCTGGAACGCGCCGGCGGTCTTGGCGATCTCCTCGACCGGCAGCGCGAGGATGATGAACAACATCGCGCCACCGGTGGTCAAGATCGCGGTCACGGGGGTGTGAAACCGGCCGCTGACGGAGGCGAACTGCTCGGGGAACAGCCGGTCCCGGCTCAGCGCGAACGGGTACCGCGAGGCGGTGAGGATGCCGGCGTTGGCGGTGCTGACGAGCGCGAACATCGCCGCGACGACGATCAGGGCGACCCCGAGAAAGCCGAAGTGGGGCTCGACGCCGTCGACCATCGGCGTCTCCGACCCCATCAACGTGCCCGCGTCGACGGTACCCACGAGGACGAAGACGATCAGCGCGTAAAGCGCCGTGGTGAGCGCGAGCGAGACGAGCAATCCGAGCGGCAGGTTCCGTCCCGGATTCTCGATCTCCTCGGCGACCGCGGCGACCTTGGTCACGCCGCCGTAGGAGATCAATACCATTGCGGTCGCGCCGAACAGGCCGACGGTCCCCTCCGCGAAGAACGGCTCGTAGCTGCCGCCGTCGACGTTCGACAGCGTGAGGCCGACGAACCCCCCGAGGATGGCGAGCATCCCGACGACCAGCAGCTTCTGGAGGCCGCCGGTCTGTTTGACGCCCACCACGTTGATCCCGATCAGCAACAGTCCGACGACGACGGCGATCACCTCGAGCTCGAACTCCGTCACCGTGAGACCGAACTGTGCGAAGACGGGCGCGAGGTACAACATCCCGCCGACGAGCGCGAGCGCGCCCTTGAACATCAACATCAGCCACGTCCCGAGGCCAGCGATGGTGCCAGCTCCCGGCCCCATCCCGCGCTCGATGAAGATGTAGTCGCCGCCGGCCTCGGGCATCGCGGTTCCGAGCTCGGCGATGCTCACCGCCGCTGGAACGACGAGGATCGCCGCGACGACGAACGCCAGGATCACCGACGGGCCGGCTTCGGCCATCGCCAACCCCGGCAGGATGAAGATGCCGCTGCCGATCATCGCCCCCATGCTGATCGCGATCACCGACCACACGCCGAGATCCCGCTCGAGCTCCTCCGACATGGCTCAGCCGACACCCAGGAGCGGAGTCGAGTCGATTGATCCGCCGGGAGCCGACGGCGAAGTCGAGTCGGTGAACCCGTCGACAGCCAGCAATGGGGTCGGGCCGACGGGTCCCCCGACAGTCGGCTGTGGGGTCGGGCCGACGAATTTCGCGGAGGTCAGCCGATGGTGATCGTCGCCGACGCGTCGCTGCAGATCGGGCCGAAACGGTTGGTACATACCGATTTCACCACGGTCACGGAGTATAACAGCGTCGAAAATGGTCTTCGAACGTATATATTTATCATTGGTTTCGGGCCCGTGCGTCAGAGGTCGAAAACTGCCTTTCTGGGAGCTAAAACTCGGTTACAGGCCAGCTGACTTCGGCTCTCCGACCGGAGTCTTTCACGAACGTTCCTAACTTTTGGCATCGGATTCGTCCGGACTCCGCCACGGGAACCGACCACGACGATCGGAGCGTATCGGCGGATCGGCGGAGTCGACCGCTCACCGCGGCGCCTCCGAACCCCACTTCTCGAGGGCCACGGCGAGTGGCTCGTGGTCCTCGGCGCGCCGCTCGAGGGAGACGCCGTCGACGGACGCCTCCACCGCGGCCCGGAGCGCACGGGCGCCGGCGTGGGTGCCGTCGGGGTGGCCGTGAATGCCGCCGCCGGCCTGGACGATCAGCTCGGTCCCCAGCGTCTCGAGGAGCCGATCGACGACTCCCGGATGGAGCCCGCCGGAAGCCACCGGCAACACGGGTGTCATGCCGTGACAGTCGGCGGCGAGCCACGCGTTGATCCCCGGCGTGTCCTCGTTCTCGAGTTTGCCGAGCCCTGCGGTGCCCGTGTGGATATGATCGACCCCACAGAGTCGGGCGATCTGGGCGAGCACGCGCATCGAGACGCCGTGGTGTGGGAGCCGGTCGAAGGCGGCGTGCATCGCCCGGTGGGCGTGGATCGCGAGGCCGTGTCGCTCACACCGCCGGCGGACGGTCTGGACGGCCGCCCAGCCACAGGTGATCACGTCGACCATCACGAACTCGCCGCCGGCCTCCGCCACCCGGTCGACCCGTTCGAGCATCGCCGTCGTCTCCGCGGTGACGTTGACGAGATACCCCTTCCGTTCGCCGGTCGACTCCGCGATTCGATCCCTCGCGGCGAGGCTCTCGGTCAGCCGGTCCTCGAAGGGGTTGAACTCCTGATCGGTGAGGTTCTCGTCGTCTTTCAGCAGGTCGACGCCGCCGCGCCAGGCGTCCTCGCCGACGCGGACGTGGGCGGCCGTCGAGAGGCCGACTTTCGGCTTCGGCACCGTCGCCAGGACGGGACGGCCCCCGGCGTCGAGCTTCTCGGTCGCGACCGCGGGTCCGTACTGTGGCCCCGGGAACCCCTCGACGATCGACGCGGGCCACTCACAGTCCTCGAGACGGAGGGTGTCGACCGCCTTCATCCCCAGGATGTTCCCCGCGATACACGAGAGGATCTGGGGCATGCTCCCGGATTCGAACAGCGCCGGCGGGTAGGCGATAGCCGCCTCACTCCCCTCGATCTCGAAGGCGACCGCACCGAGGTGGGTGAGTTCGTCGGGATCGACCTGCAGGGCAGCCCACGTCCCGTTCGAGGATTCGCTCGCGATCCGGCTGGCGGCAGCCTCGGCCGACATCCCCTCGGCGGGCTCGAACCTGAACCGGCAGACGAGCTCGTCCTCGTCGGGCTCGTAGCCGAGATCGATGAAGTCGTCGTACTCGATTCCGGTCATCGTGACTGTCGAGTCAGCCGCCGACGGTATATCAGTTGTGCAGCCGGCGGGCTCCGCGAGCGTCCACGAGAGGACGGCCTCGTTTCGAACCCGGACGGGGCCGGTTCCAACCTTTAAGTATTTCGGCCGCTGAACTCCATCCAGGCGAGGACATGACCGACGGAACGCTCGACGAGGAGCCCGGGGAGGAGTCCGGAATCAGCCGGAGCGCCGAGGAGCTCTTCGGCGGAATCGAAGACGAGGCTCGGTCGCCCGAGGATTCCGACTCCGAACGCGACGGCCAGCAGGGGTCCTCCGACGGCGATTCGGTCGAGGACCGGACCGCGAACGACGTGTTCGCCCAGTTTCGCGAACGAGACGTGGAGAAAGGGGACGTCGGGGAGATCCTCGGCGGCGAGAGTCCAGAGGACCTCATCGCCGCCGCGGACGAGGACGAGCCACGCCGGGACGACCTCGTCGAGGACGCCGAGGCCCTGGACGAGCTGTTGCTCACCGGCCGCGTCGCCGGCGAGGAGTTCCTCTGGATCGACACCGACGGCGAGGAATCCGGCCCCGCGGCCGACACCGATCCGGAGACGGACGATGCGGTCCCCCTGTCGACGGCGATCGAGATGACCCTGGAGGGAGACGAGGACGGCCCCTCGGCCGGCGACCGCGAGGACGGGGCGGCCTCGACCACGTCCGAGACTGGGTCGACTCCGGCCGACCCGGAGGAGGGACCGACTCCGGACGGTCCGGATGACGAACCGACCGAGCGAGACGGCGAGGATTCGACCGCAGAGGGCGACGCCGATCGCGAGCCCTCGGAGGAAGACGGGTCGGTCGAGGAGGAGGGTTCGATAGACGGGTCGGTCGAGGAGCCAACGGCCGAGAGAGACGCCTCCGACAGCCACACGGATCTCGGGGAAAGGGCCTCCAATCGGGGCGAGGAAACCGGGACGGACGAGGCCGATCTCGTCGTGTACGACGATGGCGACGAGCCGACGGGTCTGTTCGGCCGGCTCCGGGAGTTGCTCGGCTCGCTGTTCCGGAGGTAGTCACTCCAGGTCCCGCTCGCCCGTCTCCATCGTCACCTCGCCGTCGGCGCGGATCGCGCCGTCGACCTCCGCGCCGGGGCCGAGATCGAGGTCCCCACAGGAGACGTCGCCGAGCACCCGCGCACCCTCGGCGAGCGTCACGGCACCTTCACGGGTGGTCACGTCGCCGTGGATCCGGCTGTCGGTACCGACGGTGACGTCTCCACGACCCCGCAGGCTGCCAAAGACGTTGCAGTCGGCGCCGATGTCGATCGTCTCCGCTCTGAGATTGCCGTACAGCCGACAGCCCGCGCCGATCCGTGCCGGAGTCGAGACCTGCCAGGCGTCGTCGGTCACCGTCGCCGACCGGGGGATCACCAGCGGATCCTCGTCGGGCTCGCTCTCGTCGACCAGTTCGGAGATGAGCCGCTGGGCGGCGTCGTCCTCGCCGAGCAAGAGCAGGTGTTTGAGGTAGACAAAGAGGAAGACGATCGTCGGCATCGGGTTCCGGATGACGATCCAGCCGTTGGCCTCGAACCCCTCCTCTATGTCGACGTCGTCGCCGATGTCGAGGTCGCCCGCGACTTTCAACTCGCCGGCGACGTGGACGCGCTCGCCGAGATAGGCGTCCTCGCCGACCAGGACGTTTCCCCCGACGTCACACCACATGTCGAGCCGACAGTCGCCTTCGGCCTCGATGTCGCCGTCGAAGCGAGCACCCTCGCCTGCGAGCACGTTGCGCCCGCGGACGCCGAACTCGACGCTCGAGCGGCCGCCGACGAGGACGTCGCCGTCGGTGACGAGGTCGTGCTCTCGCGCCTCGGTTCCCGACGGGACGACCAGTTCGGTGAGCGGATCGCTGCTGAACGCCACGTGCGACCGATGCTCGGCGGCGATAATAAAAGCCGCGCGAACGTCAGACGGGCGTCGGACGGTGGACTCACGTCCCTGGGGAGACGTTGTCGACCCGTGAACGACCACACCCGGGACGAGACCGTGGAGCCGCCGGCTGCCGGGAACCCGACGGGGTGGGATCCCGACCGCGGGCGCTGGGAGCACGCGACCCTCCGGCGGGCGGTCGTCCACGGCGTTCGGCTGTACAACGCCGGCGCGTTCCACGAATCCCACGACTGTTTCGAATCGGAGTGGTACAACTACGGCCGCGGGACCACCGAAAGCGCCTTCGCTCACGGGATGGTCCAGGTCGCGGCGGGCGCGTACAAACACTTCGACTTCGGGAACGACGACGGGATGCGTAGCCTCTTCGAGACGGCGTTACAGTACCTCCACGGGATCCCGCGGGATTACTACGGCGTCGACGTCCTCGGGGTGCGAACGACGCTGACGAACGCCCTGGCGGAGCCGGCCGTTCTGGACGGGTGGCGGATCGAACTCGACGGGGAACGGCCGGAAGCGAGGCCGGTGGAGTACGAGTACGTCGACCGCCTGGAGTGAGTCTCGCCGTTGGACGTGGGCCGGGGGAGACCGATCCCCACCCGCCGCCGGCCCCAGCGATCTGAGGGTTTTTAGTCGTAGCGGAGCTACGTGGAGTTACGCGTCTTCAGTCCCCGCCCGAGCAGACCCACACGGGTGCGATGACGGGGCGGCGAACCCGGACGCGTAACAACCGAGATCCGCCCGGCACGAGGGTTAGCCGGCCGACGCGGCACGCCGCCACGGGACGAGGCCGGACGTTAGTGTTCCGGGCGTACATTTCGAATTACCGGAGATACGTCTCTACCGTATCGACGACGTGACCACCGAACTCTTCTGTCACTCGGCCCTGCCACGCGACCAGATCTTCGAGACGAGGTGAGTGAACTGCCCACGGTGAGACGAACGACTGTCGTGGTACTCCACCAACCGCCCACACGTCCGGCTCCAGAGCGATCGAGTCATCGTACTCTCTCGTCGAGATGGCGACCGCGACGAACTGCTGATCATCGAACGGATGTGAGTCGTTGTTGACGATCAGCCACGGTCGTTGGTTTTGTTCACCTAGCTTGAATGGATCCACGCTTCGAACTACGTCACCTTGCTCCGGTTGCATTCACCCGTCTCGTTCGCTGGGATGTGGTTCGTCGGGAGCAACGGCATCCCACTCCTCTGGATCGATACCCTCGTCTTCCTCATCCAGTCGTTCCGTGGTAGCGTGAAGTTCGTAGGCGTCTTTCATCCGCTCCAGATCCTCCGTTATCGCCCAGTAGCCTCCCTTATGTCGGACGAGGTCACGCTGCTTCAGTCGAGAGAGAGCAGTGCCGACTGTATTTGGATCTTCGTCGATTCCGGTCGCAACCTCGGAACGGGTGAACGCTTTGTCTCTATTCGCGTACAGATAGGTGAGCACCTGCTCGGGAACGCTCGGCCCGTTGGGCAGATCACCGGTTTCGAACTCTTCGATGCGAACGGGCATACTACGTACTTAGTGTAATGACGTAATTAATGTACTGCTGTACTGGCTTCATCGTCGACATCAGATTGAGTCGACACCGGGAACGGTCGTGGTTCACTTCCTCGCTTTGCTCGCCATCTGACCGGAGGGAGATACCGATGTGTTCGGGCACACAGGGTGCGCCCGTCGCTATGTGGATCCGTTGCCGAGCCACTGCTGTAGCTCGGCTTTTTTCTCATCGTAGACGGTCTCGGGGTGCTGGTTCTTTCCTTGCCGTACGATGGCTTTGATCTCCTCGAACGACTCCTCACAAAGTGATTTCAGCTCCTCCGAATCGGCCCGAGAGCTGTCGTTCATGATCGGAAAGTCACTCCGTTCAGAGCGGGATAGTTCCTGATAGAGTCTGCGGGCGAGTGGCTCGTACAGGTTGGCGACGCGCTTCCAGTCCGCTATCTCTTCCAGTGACCGCTGTCGGTATTCCTCGTCGGTACAGACCTTCTCGGCAAAGTTCCACATATACGTCTCGGTTTGCTCGCCGAAGTAGAACCACCGATTTATCAGCCAGTCCGCTTCGGTATCGACTGGTTTGACGATCAACAAGTGATCACTACCGACCGGACCACCGGTGTCGAATACTAACGTAGCTTTACACCCGTTTACGATTCGCTCGTCTATCGTTTCGCGCACGTGGGTCTTTCCCCGTGTTATCACTCAAATACGTTCGGAATAGCGCTGACTCACACCGTCTCGATTGATGAGTGCGACACCGGTGAAGACGAGTAGTCTCACCTTTTTGTAGACGTCTGCAGTATGCTTTTGCGGGAGTAGCAGCAATGTGTCGGTATGTCCGAGGGAGAATCCCGGCGGATCGCACACGAACTGATGAGCGAACCCCACATCCGTGGCCGCCGAATCAGCGTCCGTCAGGTGTACGCCCTCGTCGAAGAGCGCTGTGAAGGTCCCGAAGCCGTTGCGGATCGATACGATCTCGACGTAGCTGACGTCTATCACGCGCTGGCGTATTATCACGACCACCCACGAGAGATGCGTGAGGTCAAAAAAGAGCGCGAAGATGCGATAGCGGACTTCCACGAGTCGATCGATCGTCCTGAAGGCGTCGATCCGGACGCCGTCTGAAATGAGCGAGTGGCGCTTTCTACTCGATGAGAACATTGATCCGAAGACAGCGACGTATTTGGAGAAAGAAGAGCTCTACGCCGAGCACGTCCGCGACGCGCTCTGGCAGGGAGCCGAGGACGAAGCGGATGTCCTTCCGTACGCCCGAGAACACGAACTGATTCTCGTGACGAGTGACGTGAAAGATTTCGGTGGATTACCATCTGACGTTCACCCAGGCCTCGTTCTCCTCTACGATGATACGACGCCGGCGTATCAGGTTGCGGCTGGCCTTATTACAATGACCGACGCGTACCAAGATCGAAATTTGTTCGGTGGGCGTGAGGAACTCGATCCATGGGTTTGAGCAGATACGTTGATTTTACGTGTTTGAGTACTTCGGATCGTCTAATACACTCTCACCGAGCCTACTAGTAGAAACTCGGCCGGTAGTGTTCCGGGTCTACATTTCTCCCATCGAACGTGGGATGCAAACGGTCGACAGCGACTGGAGGTGGCTACGTGACGTCGAAAGCGTCGTCGAGCGAACCGATACGGGCGAACCGACCCGGACGGGGGGATCCATCTGGACGTAATCGAGCGGAGACGACGGAAACGGGAACGCCTCCCGAGAGATCGGAGGGGTCGGCCGTTCGACTCGAAGACCAGAGCACCCGTCCGGACGGGCACGACCGAGCCTACGGGCGAGCCACATCCGGTTGTCAGATGTCGTTCGCGAGGTCGATGAACCTCCCACCCCGACGGGTGGATCACCGACCGACGGTGACGGAGAACTCGCCGCCGTCGAGGTCGATACACACGTGAGCCAGATCCGCTTCGTACCGCTTGAAGTGGTTTCCGTCGGGGTCGATCACCTGCGTCCCTTCGAGGAGACCGTGGTCACAGAGCCGGTCGATTCGTCTGTACACCGTCGGTTCGCTGGCATCGCATCGCTGTGCGAGCTCCACGCCCGAGAGCGGTTCGACGCTCGTCTCCACGAGGATTTCACGGGCGTACCGGTCGTCGAGCAACGAAACGATGTCCCCCAACGTCGACCAGCCGCCCGTTCGGAACTGCGGTGACTCCTCCGTGATCGATCCCCCCGAACCCGTCATAGCTTCCGGATTGTCTCGAAGACGTTCGAGCGCCGTCATCACCGACAACCCAGTACCGTTACAGCAATAAGTGTTCTCAGAACTATATTTCTGCAATCCGTGTTACCGAAATCGACTTCACTCATCCATTATAGGGGAACGGCAGCGCGAGTCGAAGCTGGTCGTCGACGTCGCCA
Organism: Natrialbaceae archaeon Tc-Br11_E2g8; assembly: GCA_001564115.1. GTDB lineage: Archaea > Halobacteriota > Halobacteria > Halobacteriales > Natrialbaceae > Tc-Br11-E2g8. The sequence continues at coordinate 12,551 of LKNG01000067.1, forward strand.
GCCACGTCAGTAACGAACCTGCATCCCTCACTCCGGAACTTCGCGGCGTTCGACGTCGACGACGGTCAGCGCGTCGTCGACCGTGAGGCTGATCGACTCCTCCTCACCGAAGAACGTGAACGTGACTTCCAGCGGGTCGACGGATTCGATCTCCTCCTCGTAATGATGAAAGACGTCGAGGGCCGCCTCGCTCTGTGGGTGCAAGGGATTTATCCCCTCGTCGATGAGGAACTCCCTGAACTCGACGTTCGACTGCAGCTTGTTCGGGTACATAACCTCGATGTCGAACACACAGTTCGTACACCGTAGGCGGGCGGCGACGGCGAACCTGTTGTTGCAGTGGTCACAGCGTCCCGACTCCGCCGAGTGATTACGACAGACGACCGCGGACTCGACGAGCCGTGCGGAACACCGGGGGCAGATGCCCGAGGCCGCCGTCGTCGCCTCGGCGTTCGTCCACCGACTCGCCGCCAGAAACACCTCCTCAGGGGAGCGACCCGTCACTCCTGCCGGCGGGAGGTGCATATAGTAGAGTCGCTGGCGGTCCGCCGGGCGGACC
>LKNG01000068.1 GCA_001564115.1 Natrialbaceae archaeon Tc-Br11_E2g8
GCGAACCGCTCGACGCTGGGGTTTTCCCCCTCGAAGGCGGGCAGCTCGTTCAGGCTCCGGTCCCGGTAGCGTCCGACGACCGCCTCGACCGCGTCGATCGCGTCGTCGATGTCGACGAGGTAGCCAAAACGGTCGAGCTCTGGGCCACGGAACGTCGCCTCGACGGTGTAGTGGTGGGAGTGAAGCTCCCCCTCCGGGCCGGGGTCGGGTACCGTCAGGTAGTGCTGGGCGACGAACGACCGCGTGATCGAGACCGCGTACATGCCCACGGCTACGTGGCCGGCCCGCCTAAACCCCCGGCCAAACCACGGTGGTCACGGCGTCGGGGACGAGCGGCCCACCGACGTCCGCGGCGGCGTCGGATTCATCGGTATCGGTTGTTTTGCCACGGGGATCGGGCGAAGTAGTAACTTATGAAAGTTTATTCCCAGGAGACAAGAAACCGTAACACATTATATACGGTCGGAAGACGGACGACCTCGTATGACCACCGGGAGCGACCAGGGTCGTCCGTCCGGGAGCCGCCGGTCGTTTCTCGTCGCAGCCGGCGGGCTCGGGATCGCCGGCTGTCTCGGGGCCGGAACGCGCTCGGTCGGCGTCCTCTCGGCGGGGAGTCTCGCGCGCACCTTCGAGGAGTACGTCGGGCCGGCGTTCGAGGCCGAGACAGGGATCGAACTCCACGGCGAGTACTACGGGGCGAACGCGGTGATGCGGATGATCGAAGACCGGACGAAACACCCCGACGTCGTCGTCAGCGCCGACGCGACGCTGCTCCGTGACCGGCTGTACGGCGCGTTCACCGACTGGGACGTCGAGTTCGCGGCCAACAGCGTGGGAATCGGCTACGACGAGGGGACGGCGTTCGGGCGACGACTCGAGGACGGCGACCCCTGGTACGAGCCGGCGCTCGACTCCGCCGAGGGCGACCTCGCGGTCGGCGATCCGGACCTCGATCCGCTGGGCTACCGGGCCGTCCAGGCGTTCGCGCTCGCCGAACGGGAACACGGGATCGACGGCCTCCGGGACGACCTGCTCGAACTCGTCTACGAGGAGCCCGAAGAGCCCCAGCTCATGGCCGGCGTCGAGAGCGGCTCCCGGGCGGCCGCGGTCGTCTATCGGAACATGGCGGTCGACCACGACGTGCCCTTCTACGAGTTCCCCGACGCGTACAGCTTCGCGGAGCCGGCGCTGGCAGACCACTACGCGACGGTCGAGTTTACGACCGACGACGGGTACACCGCGGAAGGACGACCGGTCGTCTACAACGCCACCGTGCTCGAGGGCGCCGACGAGCCCGACGCCGGCCACGACCTCGTCGAGTTCCTCACAGAGGAGCCGGACGTGCTCGTCGAGGCCGGATTGACCGTCGGGGGAAATCTGCCCCGATCGGTGGGAGCGGTGCCGGAGGCGGTCGACGGATGAGCTACCCAGACCGGCCCGGGGGGCGGGTCGGGCGGGCAGGTCGACTGCCGGAACTGCTCGTTCCTGGGTTGCTGGGTGCGCTCATCCTCCTCTTTTTCGCGATACCGTTCGCGGCGTTTCTGGCCCGGACCGGGGCGGTCGGGGTCCTCGAGACGCTGGCGACGCCGGAGGCGCGGGTAGCCATCCGCAACTCGCTGCTGACCGCGCCGGTCTCGACGGCGATCGCGACCGTCCTCGGCGTCCCGCTGGCGTACGTCCTCGCCCGGCGGTCGTTCCCCGGCAAACGCCTGGTCGAGGCGCTGGTGATCCTGCCGCTCATCGTCCCCCCGGTCGTCGGTGGAGCGATGTTGCTCACCGCGGTCGGCCGGTTTACCCCCATCGGCGCGGCCGCTGCGGCCGCCGGAATGCCGCTGACCGACAGCCTGCTCGGCGTGATCCTCGCACAGACGTTCGTCGCCGCCCCGTTCGTGATCATCACCGCCCGTGCCGGCTTCGGGGCGATCGACGAACGGCTGGAGCAAGCCTCCCGGTCGCTGGGTTACGGGCCACTGGCGACGTTCTGGAACGTTTCCGTGCCGCTCGCCCGGGGGGCGATCGTCGCGGGGATCGTCCTGACGTTCGCACGGGCGATCGGGGAGTTCGGCGCGACGATGATGGTCGCGTACAACCCGCGGACGATGCCGACGCGGATCTGGGTGGAGTTCATCGCCGGCGGCATCGACGCGGTCGTCCCGCTCGCGCTCGCCTTGCTCGGGATCACGCTAGCGGTGCTGGCGGCGGTCCAGCGGTTCGGTCGCGTGCCGACGGTGATCGATCGATGATCCTCGAACTGGAGGGGTTGAGACACCGGTACGGCGAGGAACTGGCGATCGAGGACGTCTCGTTCGGGCTCGAGGAGGGCGAACTCCTCGGGCTTCTCGGCCCGAGCGGCTGTGGGAAGACGACGATCGTCCAGGCGATCGCCGGCCACGTCCGTCCGACCGCGGGCAGGGTGTTCCTCCGCGGACGGGACGTCACGGGGGAGCCACCCGAGACGCGCCGGGTCGGGATCGTGTTCCAGCGATCGACGCTCTACCCGCACATGACCGTCGGGGAGAACGTCGCCTACGGCCTCGTTTCGCGGGACGTCGACCCCGACCGCCGGGGGGCGCTCGTCGAGGAGTATCTGGAGCTTGTCGACCTCCACGGCCGGCGGGAGGCGTACCCGTCGGAGCTGAGCGGCGGCCAGCGGCGCCGGGTCGAGCTGGCCCGGGCGCTGGCGCCACGGCCGGACGTGCTGGTGCTCGACGAACCCTTGTCCGCGCTCGACCGGCGGCTACGTCGCCAGCTGCGCGGGGAGATCGCCCGCATCCAGCGCGAGACCGGCGTGACGACCCTCGTCGTCACCCACGATCAGGAGGAAGCGATGGCCCTCGCCGACCGGCTGGTCGTGATGAACGCCGGCCGCGTGGTCGGCGTCGACCGACCGCGGACGCTGTACGAGTCGCCACCGACGCCGTTCGTCGCGTCGTTTCTCGGCCGGTCGAACGCACTCCCCGCGACCGTCGTCGGTCGCCACCCGCTTTCCGTTACCCTCGGTGGGCGGGAGGTCGCGTTCGACGACGGGCCCGACGTGCCGGCGGGGACGACCGTCAGCTGTCACGTCCGGCCCGAGGACGTCTCTATCCACCCTCCCCACGTCGCGGTCCCCGGGACGGATCCCGTCCTCTCCGGGGAGGTCCGACACGTCGAGGACGTCGGCCGTCGGTACGACGTGACGGTCGCGGTCGAGACCGGCGACGAACTCCTCGTGGAGACGTCCAGCGATCCGCCGGCGGTCGGCGATCGAGTCGCCGTCGCCCTGTCCGGGGATCGGGTGACGGTGTTCGACGACGGCTCCTCCGCCGCCGAAACGTCGTGAGAGCGCGATCCCCTCGGCTCCGGGCCGACTCGAGTGAACCACGGACGCCGACGATCCCGCGTGAGGTCGACGTTTCGTATAGCGACATACGATTTATTAGATCGACGTCGGACGGATTCGACTACCCCCAGTGGGTACCAGCACCCGGATTCGGGCCGGGATCGGCGGGAGAAACCGATCGGGGACGGCGAAACACTCGAGTCGTCACGAGTTCGGTGGTGGGTTCTCTTGGCACGGCCGTCGACGGCCACGCGAGCGTTCGCCGGTCGGTCCCGGCCCAGCGTGGCCCTCGAGCGGCCCGGCCCCCGTACGCCCCGTCAATCGCCCCTCCGACCGTACTGCCAGGAGAGGTCGGGGCCGGTGTTCCCGGTCGACCCCAGGAGAGTTGCTCGCGATCACCGGCGTGGTCGATGCTCCGTCTGCGGTGGAGGATACACCACAGACCATCCGTTCGCCGGCGTCCGGTGGACGAGCCACGGATCGTCCGACTGAAACCCGGAGAGGGATACTTTCCGCCAGTCGCCGCCATGGAAAACGACCCCTGAACGATGACACCCGGTCCCCGTCCGTCGAGCGTCCATCCGGCTCGGTACTGACGGGAGCCCGCAGGCGACGTGACCGTCCGCCTGACGTCTACGACGGACCAGGACGGTGTGCCGACGACGGGTGGTCGTGCCTCCCGACGGTGCATAGCCGAGGCGGCGGACATGGCGCCGGCCGACGGCGGTCGGTCGAACCATCACGGCCCGCCACCCCGCTGGTCCGAACCACCCCACTACAGTCCGGAGTCTTCGATCCACGCCAGGTGTCGGCCGACGTAGACGTCGTTCCGTCGCCCCCTCGCCGACCGGGCATCCCGGTCTCCGAGTCGGACGATCGGGCCGACCGTTACCCTCGAACCGTTCGAACCGACCGAAGTTTGTATACGGTATTCTATACCCACACCTGGAGAGTAGCAATCCGAGTTGATAGTGCTTTGTAAATAGTTATCCGAGCTGTTGGTACCAGAAATCCGCCTATTTTGGCACTTCCAGCCTCGATAAAAGCCCTTATCCCGATCTATGGGTTAGATTGAAGGTCACGGGATTCGAACGCTCGCACATGCCCGAGAGCCGCGACACGTCCCGATCGGCCGTCAAGACGTACGTCCCGACCTACCAGAAAGGCGAGTGGGAAGAGCACGCCGAGAAGCTCGACATGAGCCTCAGCGAGTTCGTTCGGACGATGGTCCAGGCCGGTCGGCGGGGGTTCGAGCCCGACCGGGAGGAACCCCTTTCTGGGGACGCTACCCCTGGGGGTAACGCCCTCGAAAGGCAGGTCCTCGAGCTCCTCTCCGGCGGGCCGCTTCCCTGGGAGGAGCTCCTCGAGGCCGCGACGGACGACGTCGAATCGCGGCTGGAGGAGACACTGACCGAACTGCAGGCGACCGATCGGATTCGGTACAGCGGCCGCCACGGCGGCTACGTGCTCGTCGGAGGTGAGGATGGCCACTGAGTCGGCCGAGGGGGAGCCGATCGAGTACTTCCTCGAGGAGCAGCGATACCACGGGCGCAGCGACCGGACGATAGAGGCCTACGGCCGGGTTCTGCGGCGGTACGAGGCGTTTCTGGCCGCCGAGGGAACGGAGCCGGTCGCCGCCGGCCGGCGGGAGTGTATGGCCTGGGTCCACTCGCTCCGTGCCGACCTCGAGCCGAGCACGGTCGCCAGTTACGCCTCCTACGTCCACCGGTTTTACGAGTACATGACCACGGTCGGTGCCTTCGACGGAAACCCCATGGCACTCGTCTTAGAGGAGATGGATGAATCGATCGAGACGAACCCACAGCGCCGGGAGCTGTCGGTGTCGGAGATGCGCTCGTTCGTCCGATCGATCGCCCACCCCCTCGAGCGGGCGCTCGTGGTCACCCTGTTGAAAACCGGGATGCGTGTCGGCGAGCTCTGTAACCTCGATCTGCGGGATCTGAACCTCGAACTCGAGGGTCTCGACGTCGAGAGCCGGCCCAGGGTGCAACTGGAGGCGCGACCCGCGTCGCTTTTCGTCGACGCCGACGCGATCCGGGGCCGGAGCGTGAACGGCGAGAGCCGGACGGCCTCGAACAAGCGCAAGCGATCGACGACCATCCCCGTCGACGACGAGCTCGCCGCCGTCCTCAGGGAGTGGCTGGCGATCCGGCCCGACCCGGTGTCGTCGGCCGAGCCGCTCTTTCTCGACACCGGTGGCTCGTGGGGCCAGCGCATAGAGCCCCCGGAGGTCCGGTACGTCGTCGAACGTCACGCTCGCCGGCACGGCTGGTACCGGACCGGCGGCGGCGCGACCGAGAACGTCACCCCCCACTACTTCCGGCACTTCTTTACCACCCACATGCGCGATCGGACCGGCGATCGCGGCGTCGTGAAGTACCTCCGCGGGGACGTCGCCAGCGACGTCATCGACACCTACACCCACAACTGGGGCGATCGGGTGCGAACCGTCTACGAGCATAATATTTACTCGATACTGTAGGATAACTTGTGTCCCCCTCCGCACTGATAAATCCTATAACGCTATATCGAATGTCGGCGAGGCGGGCGGATCCGCCGATGAGGGGAGTGTAAAAGAGCCCAGCAGCTCGACGACGGATAGGTCACGGGCCAGTCGGACGAGGAGAGCGGGTGTCAGTCGTCTTCGAGGGCGTCCGCGATCCGGCTGAGCTGTCGGGTGGCGTCCCGGACCTCGTCGCGGAGCTGTCGGACCTCCCGGACGAGCTCCTCGTTGCCGGGCTCGCCGCCGGCACCGCCGGGCCCGCCGGGACCGCCGCCCATCATCCCGCCCATCATCTGTGCGAACGGGTTGCCGCCCATTCCACCGGGCCCTCCCGGCCCGCCCGGGCCGCCACCGCCGAACGGGTCGCCGCCGGGCTCGCCTTCGCCCTCCTCGGCTCGCTTCTCGCGGATCTCCTCGACGCGTTCGCGAAAGGACTTTTCCTCCCCGTCCTCGGACTCGTCGCCGTCGTTGTCTTCGGGCATGCCAGCCGGTTGCACCGCCCCGTGGAAAAGGGTTGTCATACCCTCGCCGACGTCAGGGTTTTGTGCTCCGGCCGAGAGGGGCCGACCATGGACGTCCTCTCGGCCAGCGTCCCCACGATCCCGCCGCGGCTGTTCCTCTACGGGCTGGTCGCGATCCTCGCCGTCGTCCTGGTCGTCGGCTTCCTCGCGCTCGCGTGGCTCGTCGTCCGGTAGAACGTCTCGGGCCGGCCGGTATCGTCAGGGCTATGCGCGAACCGACCGTACCGGCGGCCGTGCAACTCGTCGGCTACGAACCGAGCGGCCGCGGCTCCGCCCTCCGGCTGAGCGACGGCGAGACGGTCAGCCGACACCCCCTCGAGCCCGGCACCGAACTCGCCTACGGTCTCGGCGATCGGCGCTGTGCGGGGGCGGTCGACGGGGACGTCCACTACCCCTGTGACCGTCCGGCCACACCGTACTGTGAGCACCACGCCGACACCTGGGTGTGTGCCCGCTGTACGGGCACCTGTTTGAAAGACGAGATGGACTGTTACCAGGACCACGCCGTCTACCTCGCGGCGTTCGCCCCGGCGACGTTCAAAGTCGGCGTCACCCGCCTCGAACGCCTCGAGACTCGACTGCACGAACAGGGAGCCGACCGCGGTGTACACGTTCACACCGTCTCGAACGGACGGATCGCCCGGGAGATCGAAGCCGAGATCGCAACGCGGCTGATCGACCGGGTTCGGACGCCCGCCAAGGTGGCGTCGCTTTCGGCGACCGTCGACGAGGACGCCTGGGAGGAGCTACTCGCGGGATACGACGTCCGTGAACGGTTCTCCTTCGAGTACGGCCTCGAGCTTTCTTCCCGCCCCGTCCGGGAGACGATCGCCGCGGGAACCGTCCGGGGAGTGAAAGGCCGTCTCCTCGTGCTCGATCGCGGGCGGACGAGCTACGCCGTCGACCTGCGCGATCTGGTCGGCTACGAACTCGAGAGCGATCGACGGAGTAGACGGCTCCAGTCCTCGCTTGGCGCGTTCTGAGGATCCGGCCGCCTACTGAGCGCGTGTCGATCACCGACGAACGGTGGCCCATTCCTCCGCGTTGAGAAACCGTGATCCATTTCTCGACGTGGTCCCCACTCGGAGTCGATGAGCGACGACCCCGACGCCGTCCTGGCCCGCGATCCGGTGATGGCCGCGCTCGTCGATCGGTACGAGCTCCCGGCTCTCGGCGGTTACGACGCCTACGAGCGCCTGCTGTACTCGATCGTCAACCAGCAGCTCTCGACGGCCTCTGCGCGGACGGTCCGCGAGCGCGTCGTCGAGGCCCTCGACGGCGACGTCCGACCGGAGACCGTGCTGTCGGTCGACCCCGAACGTCTCCGAGAGGCCGGTCTGAGCGGGCAGAAAGTCGAGTACGTCCGGGCGGCCGCCGAGGCGTTCCGCGACCGCGAGCTCGACCGCGAGGGGCTGGCCGACAGCTCGAACCGGGAGGCGATCGCGGAGCTGACGGCGATCCGCGGGATCGGCGAGTGGACCGCCCGAATGTATCTGATCTTCGTCCTCGAGCGGCCGGACGTGCTCCCCCTCGGCGACCTCGCCGTCCGCCGTGGCATCGAGACGCTGTACGCCGACGGCGACTCGCTGACGCGGGCCGAGATGCGTGAGATCGCCGAATCGTGGCGACCCTACCGGAGCCGGGGTACCCGGTACGTCTGGGCAGCCTACGAGGACGACTGATCCCGCCGTCGGAGAACCGCCGGGGGGTCGGTGTCGCGGTGGCGGAGGGACGAGCCGGCTTCAGCCGACGGTTTCGAGGTACGTCGCCGTCGCGGAGGTGCCACCGCGGTTGAACGAGAGCACTTTGAACCGGATCACGTCCGCGACCGCGAGCTCCTCTGGGACGTCCTCGACGAAGACGACGAACCCCTCGACTTTACAGACGGCGTGGCGCTCGCCGGTGTGGTGTCTGGAGAAATCGAAGACGCCGGCCTCGACGACGTCGCCGAGTTCGACGGGCGGCCGCCGGCGTCTGGCCTCCCGGTGGCGCACGTAGGACTCGTACTCGCTCGTCGACTGGCCCCGCCGGCCGCGGAGTCGGCTCACGAGCCAGGAGGCGAAGACGACCATCATGGTGATCCCGATGACGAGCGAGCCCGTGGCGACCATCGTTCGACCGTCGGTCGCCCCACCCTTCGGTGTTCCGGATTCGGTCACCGGTCGGCGGTCAGGTCGACCGTTTCGACGCTCTCGGGGAGCCCGGCGAGGACGTCCGCGGACCACCCGCGGTGACCGAAGGTGAACTCGCCGTCTGGATTTCCCTCGACGAGTCCGGCGATTCCTTCGACGGCCGCCTCGCGGGCCCTACGGTCCGTTCGCTCGGGCACCTCGGCCGTCAGAGGGTAGGTCCGCGAGAGGGCCCGCGGGAACGGACCGAACGGTGGGAGCACCCGCCAGGAGGCGTCGTAGGCGTCGGCGTCCGACGGCTCGCCCTCGGTGAGAAACAGCCGTCCCGGGACCGACAGCCGCTCGAGTCGGGCGTGGTGACGGTACACCTCCGGCCGGCGGGCGCTCTCCTGGGAGACGTAGAAGAACGTCCCCTTCGAGACGGGGTCGGATCGCTCGAACACTTCTGTGTGATCGAGCAGCGTCCGGTAACCGTCGAGCATCGTCGGGTGAGAGCGCGCCCGCGCCTCGAGCAGTTCGAGGAGGTTTCCCTCGCGGATCGCCCCCTTGATCCGGCTGATCTCCTCGAAGGAGACGTGGAGGTTGTGAGCCGCCAGCGCCTCCTCGCGGTGCTCGTCTGGGAGCTCCCGGAGTCCGTCTGCCGTGTGGTCGGTACAGACCGGACACGAACAGGGCAGATAGTCGAGCTCCTCGAGGTGGCGGGTGCCCCGTACCGTGAGGTATCGGTCGTCACGTGCGTACAGGGCGTACGCCGCGGAGTCGAACAGATCACAGCCCATCGCGACCGCGAGGGCGAACATCATCGGGTGACCGGCGCCGAAGAGGTGAACCGGCGCGTCCGCGCCCAGCCCGCGTTTGGCCGCGGCGACGACCTCGACGACGTCGGCGTAGCGGTACTCGTTCATCAGTGGGACGACCGCGCCGACGGGAAACACGTCGAGGTCCGTCCCGTCGGTGTGACGGGCGGCTTCCTCGCGAAGATCGGGGTAGGTCGATCCCTGAACTGGAGCGTTGACCAGCATGTCGCCCGTGTCGACCGTTTCGGCGAGCTCGAGGCGCTCTTTCGTCGTCTCGAGTTCCTCCATGGCGCGCTCACGGGAGACGTCCGGCGGCGTGGGAATGTCGACCGGGGTGGCAACGTCCGAGCCGATATCGTGTTGAAACTCGAGGATCTCCTCCGTGGTGACGGTGATCTCGCCGTACTCGGAGAGCTGAAAGGAACCCGAATCGGTTACGATCGCTCCGGGGAAGTCGAGCAGCTCGTGGAGCCCGTCGGCGAGCGCGCGCTCGCGGAGACCCTCCGTGCTGTGGATGATATACGAGTTGGTAATGAGGATCTCGGCACCGAACTCCTCGGCGAGTCGACGGGGAGTGATGGTCACTAAATTTGGATTAATCACCGGCAGGAGGGCGGGTGTCTCGACGGTCACGCCGGCTCGTGGAATCCGCAGTTCCCCGATTCGCCCGCCGGCGTCGACCTCCCGGAGCTCGAAACAGTCGCGCATGGGATTTCCCTTCGTGGGCGCCGCGGTAAACGTTCCCGTTCGGCCCCAGAATAAATGAGTCGGTGGCGGCTGCAAGCCAAGGAAGAACACCCGTCGAGAAGCCTCGAGACGGAACATCGATCGGCACACTCGTCGAACTAAACGGGTGAAAGTCCCGTTGTAGACCGTTGCACCGAACAAAGCGGTGGTTTTTCCCGACACAAGCCTGTAACAATCCGGCCGTTTTAGCCGTGGATTTTCCGTAGGCATGATCGCATGGTTTCACGACCGCGACAGATCAGTGCTGTGTTGGTTGCCCTACTGATCGCGCTCTCGGCTCCCGCACTCGCTGGCGCGGCGGTAGCCGACAGTGGTAGCACCGACGAAAGTGCGAACGGCTCACTCGAGAACGTAGAGGTGGGAACGCTCGCCCTGGATGACGTCACGATCGAGAACGCCACGATCGAAGAGCTGAACGTCGATGACCTCGACGTCGACGAGGAGGATCTCGACGAGGAAGACGAGAACGACGAGACAGAGGATGAAGACGTCGACGAGGAGGAGGCTCCCGGTGACCAAGAGGAGAACGACGTCGATGACGAGAACGACCTCAACGACGAAGAGGAGTTCTCGCTCTCCAACGTCTCGATCGAAACGCTCGAGCTCGAGAACGTCTCGATCGAAGACCTGGAGCTAGACGAGGACGATGAGGTCGACGAGAACGACCTCAACGACGAGGAGAACGACCTCAACGACGAGGAAGTCGACCTGATCGACGAGGATGCCGATGAGCTCGAGATTCAAGACCTCACGATCGAGGAGATGAACGTCGAGACGATGACGATCGGTGAGCTGACCGTCGAAGAGGATGACGGCATCCTCGATACCGTCGCCGACTTCTTCGAGGGAGTCTTCGATGGTGAGGAGAACGACGTCGACGACGAGAACGATATTGGCGACGAGGAGAACGATGCCGACGGCGAGAACGATATTGGCGACGAGGAGAACGACGTCGACGACGAGAACGACGTCGAAACGCAGGAAATCGAAAGTCTGACCATCGAACAGTTCGACCTCGAGGAGATGAACTTCGAGTCGATGACGATCGAGTCGCTCGAGGAGACCGAGGACGAGGAGAACGGTGTCGATGACGAGAACGACGTCGACGACGAGGAGACGGTTTCGTCCGTCTCGGCTTCCGTCATGACGGCCGATGACGTCACCGCCGAGTCCATGACCGTCGACGATCCCGAAGAAATTGAGGACGATGAAGAGGTCGACGATGAGGAGGAAAACGATGAGGTTGACGACGACGAAGCCGACAACGCCGATTCGACCGACATCGTGGCCTGATCGGCGCGCTGGGAACCGATCACCACGAGCGACCGAATCAAGCGGTTCGTTTTTCTACGTGTCGCGGTCTTCGCCTAACAGCCGGTAGTACGACACCGCGAGCACGGCCCGGCCGTCCCGGATCTCCCCGTCGCGGACCGCGGCGACGAGCTCGGGGAGGCCCGTCCGTGTCACCCGGATGCTCTCGTTGTAGTCGAGTTGCTGCTCGGCAGTCGGTCGACAGCCCCGGGCGAGAAAGACGTGCAAGACGGCGTCGGCGATCCCGTTCGCTGGCTCGACGGTTACGAGCCGTTCGAGACGCTCGGCCTCGTGGCCAGTCTCCTCGGCGAGCTCACGGCGGGCGGCGGCCTCGACGTCCGCGTCGTCGGGCTCGACGCCGCCGACCGGGAGACCGCGGTTCACCCGCGAGACGGCCTGTCGCCACTCCTCGATGAGGACGACCTCGCCGTCGGGGGTGATCGGCAGGACGGCGACGCTCGGGGGTTCCGAGAGGTAATCGAACTCCGTCTCGGTGCCGTCGGGGAGGCGAACGTCTTCGTTTACGACGTCGAAACCCGGACAGGTGTAGGCTACTCGCCGGTCGACGGTTTCCCAGGCGAGGGGATCGGTGGGCATACGCCCGCTACGAATCGCTCCGTCAAAAGGTCGCGGTGGCCGGCCACGACCGCTCGCTGACACCGGGAAGTGGACCGACGAGCCGTCGATGTACCATGGATATAACAAAGCCACGGATCGATGAACGTCGAAACTCGGAGGGCGATCGATGGACCAACTAACAGGCTTTCAACGGGATCTGCTGTACGTCGTAGCCGGGATGGACCGTCCATCCGGCCAGGAGATCCTGGAACGCATCGACGAATACATCGGACAGCCCGTCACGCACGGTCGACTCTATCCCAACCTCGACAAGCTCGTCGAACGGGAGCTGATCGAGAAAGGCCAGATCGACCGGCGGACGAACTACTACGCGCTGACGCCGAAGGGTCGTCGCGAGCTGGAGCGTAGACAGGAGTGGATCCAGCGACAGGTCGACGTCTCCACACCCCGGAGCTGACCGGGATCCAGTCTCCGCTCGCACGGCGGCTCCGACCGACGGAATCGCCACGCGGGCGGTCGGACGGTCGAAGGGAGTTCTTACGGTGGCTGACGACGATCGTCTCGAGAGGAGTCGACGGATCCGGCCGTGGGTAGGTAGGTCCTACGAATGGAGGGTACGGATCGAGGGAGCGGAAGGTACGAACCGAAGCGTGAGAAGGGTACGGACCGATGGAGCTTCGACGAGACGTCGATTCGAGAGGCGACGGGTCCCGGGAAACCCGTCACCCCGACGGACGGGCCGAGGGTGGACGGATGAATCGCCGATGGCGCGGATACCGGTCGCGACGTGAAAAGCGTCTCCGACCGGCGACGGTGAGTTGGGTCCGGTCGATAAAAAACCCGCCGGTCGTCGCCGGACCCTCCAATTCGGGAAGCCGATATCACCACCCCGAGCTCGGCGGACGGCGCCACCCGATCCCGCCGACCGATGCCATCGGCCGAGGCCCGTCGAATCGTCGTCTCAGCCGGAGCCCGACCGTCGCCCCCGTCGGAGTCGATCGAATCGCCCTCACCCCGTGGATCGCTCGAGCGCCC
>LKNG01000069.1 GCA_001564115.1 Natrialbaceae archaeon Tc-Br11_E2g8
GGATCGTCGTCGGCACAGCCAGCGATCGCGAGGGCGCTTGCGGTTCCGGCGGCGGCTACGAACGAACGTCGACTGAGTCTTCTTCGAGACATATCTACCGGTATGTCGCTCCCACACGTTGGTACACGGCTTGCGCCTGCCGGACGTTGATATCCTCAGTCGAATCGCGTAAATTAGTGTGACTGTCTTCGAACCAGGTTCGTCCGACGGACTCCCCCTCGGCACTCGACCGGCCTCCCGGCGCTCGACCCCCTCCGATAGTTCCCGGCCCCGTGCCGACGGGCCTTTCACTCCCGCGCGGATAGTGGGGGGCGATGAAGATCCGCGGCGAGCGCGAGTGTACCGCCTGTGGCACCCGCTGGTCGTACTACGAGACCGGGAGCGTCGGCTGTCCGGCCTGTGGGAGTCTCCGGAGCGTCGGCGTCGACGAGCGGACCGAACACACGGACCTGGAGGCCGAGTTCGACCTCACGCCCGTCCGCGCCGACGTCGACGGGGCGGCGACGGCCGAACTCGCCGAGCGGGCCCGCGAGCGCGCCACGGCGTACGTCCGTCGACGGGGGTTCGTTCGTGGCGGGGAGCTTCGCCCCATCGACGACGACTACCTGGCGGCGGCCGAACTCCGCTACGTCTGTGGCGTCGTCGACGGACGGATGGACGTCGACGACCGCGAGGCGCTTTATTTTCTCTCGTTGCTCCGTGGGGCCGACGCGGGCGATCGGCCGGCGCCGGAGGCGGTTCCGGCCTCGATGTGGGGACCCCGCGGGCTGGCGTGCGCCGACGCCGTAAGCGAGTTCCGCCGGGACGTCCGCCGGTGGGCCGACGGACGGGAGCTCTCCGCTACCGAGCGGTCGCTGCTCGAACGGCTCGGCGACCACGTCAGACGGATCCGGGCGCTCGACGGCGACGTTCCGCCCCGGTCGGCCGACCGACTCGTCGAGGCGGCCCGCGAACTCGGCGTCGGTCTGCGCGACGGAAACGAGGAGGCACTCTCCCACGCACGCGAGCTCCTCGACGGACTCGAGTGAGCGTAGTCGGATCGAGTGAGTGCGACGGACTCGAGCGAGCGGCTCAGGGGAACGTGGTCCGTGAAACGCGTCGCTGCGGCCGGCTCACACTCGACAGGTAAGCGAGTCGAGCACGTTGTGTCGTGCGGCCGACAGCCGCTCGAGCAGGGTCGTCCCCTCCGAGAGCACCGGATGGAGGGTCGACAGCGGCCGGTAGAGGTAGCCGTACATCGCCCACTGGTCGGTGAACCGACCGCCGACCGTCTCGCCGCTCTGTATCTCCCGCTGGCGGTCGTCGATCACCGACTCGACGTCCGCTTCGAGCTCCCACAGGCGGTCGTAGGCGTCCTCGAGCTCGCCGTAGGAGTGATCGAGAAGCGGCTTCCGGTCGAGGTCGTCGAGTTCGGCGTCGACCGCCGACAGCGCCCCCTCGGAGGCCTCGAGGGCCTCGATCTCGTTCGTCAACACCTCCCCGAACTCCTCGCGGCGGTCCCGCGCTTCGAAGGCACAGCTCGCGACCAGCCGTTTCAACCCCGGGGTCAGCTGGCCGCCGTCGGCGACCGCCGTGGCGACCTCGTCGTCGAACTCCGCCGCGAGGTTCTCCGCGAGGGTCTCCCCGTACTCCTCTTCGTAGTGATCGACGGACATCACCGTCTCGCGGTAGGCCTCCCTGATCGCCCGCAGGTTGCGATCGTCCGGCGTGGAGGCCGTCGCCGCGGCGACCGTTCCGGCGGCCGGCACACGCTGCCCGCCGACGGGGCCCTGGCCCGCCGTCGCCTCGAGCTTCGCGACCCGGCGGCCAAAGCGGTCGAACGCCCGCGCCTCTTCGTCGGTCCGCCGTCGTTCTTCGGCACAGAGCTTGCGGGCACGCGGGATGAAGAGCAAGCCGGCGACGACGATGCCGACGGCGCCGAGCCAGAGGACCAAGAGCAGCGAGTCGACCGCGCCAGTGGCCGCACACTCGATGCCCGAACAGGCCCCGCCGGGATCGATCTCGGGGGTCCGCGATGAGTAGTAGTTGGTCATAGAGGGGTGTGTCAGTTAGAGTCATCGTGGGTTGGGTCAATAACCGTTACGCCATGGGGGATCCTTACCGGCAGTTATTGCAGCTGTATTTTATCTGGTAATTTCCGTAAGTTTTGGAGGTGTCCGCCGGCGAGACGGCTCGCGTCGGAGGGCCCAGACACTTCGCTTCCGGGGGACGGAATCGCGAAGGGAGAAACCAGAATCGCGAAGGCATAAATCCCTCCTCGCGTTCCGTGCACACATGGACGCCTACGAGTTGCTCACCCGGAACGTCGAGGAGGCCGTCACCGACGAGGAGGTGCGCGGGCTCGCGGCCGACCCCGAGGGGAAACGGGTGTACGTCGGCTACGAACCCTCCGGCGTGCTCCACGTCGGCCACCTGCTGACCGCGAACAAGCTCATCGACTGCCAGGAGGCGGGGATGGAGGTCGTCGTCCTCCTGGCGGACGTCCACGCCTACCTCAACGGGAAGGGGAGCTTCGAGGAGATCCGCGAGACCGCAGAGCGGATGCGCGCGCAGTTTCTGGCCTACGGCCTCGAGGAGTCGTCCACGGAGTTCGTCTACGGCTCTACCTACCAGCTCGAGGAGGAGTACGTCCTCGACCTCCACGGGCTGGCGGTATCGACGACGCTCAACCGCGCCCGGCGGGCGATGGCCGAGCTCGCCGGCGAAGAGACGGCGACGGTGAGCCACGTCGTCTACCCGCTGATGCAGGCACTGGACATCGAGTACCTCGACCTCGACCTGGCGGTCGGCGGGCTCGACCAGCGGAAGGTCCACATGGTCGCCCGGGAGGGGCTGCCCGAACTCGGCTACGATCCCCGGCCCTGTCTGCACACGCCGATCCTCGCGGACCTCGAGACCGGCGCGGGCAAGATGTCCTCGAGTGCGGGGACGACGATCTCGATGGAGGACTCGACCGAACGGATCGAGGAGAAGATAAACGGCGCGTTCTGCCCGCCGACCCGCGACCCCGAGCCGGACGCGGCGGGCAACGAGCGGGAGAACCCCGTCCTCGAGCTGTTCGAGTACCACGTGTTCCCCCGCTTCGAGACGGTCGTCGTCGAACGCCCCGAGAAGTACGGCGGCGATCTCACGTACGAGGCGTACGACGCTCTCGCGGCCGACCTCGAGTCCGGCGAGCTCCACCCGGCCGACGCGAAGGCGGCGCTGGCGAGCCACCTCGACGAGCTTATCGCCCCCGGACGGGATCGCCTGCGGGAACTGCGGGAGTGAGCCGTCCGCCGCCGGTCCCGTACTCCTGCTGTCGGTCAGTCGTCTGCCGACGGTATTCTGTCCCGACCGTCGGTCAGCCGTCGCCGTCTCAGTCGTCGCAACCGTAACCGTTGGTCAGCCGTCGTCGTCCCAGTCGTCGAGGGCTCGCTGGCCGTCGCCGGCGTTCCCCTCGTCGTCGGAACCCTCCTCGCCGGACACGTCGACCCCGTGCTCGGCGAGCAGCTCGCGGAAGCCGGCCTCCTCGAGGATCGTCACGTTCCTCTCGGCGGCCGCTTCGCGTTTTCTCGTCCCCGGGTTCGCTCCGACCACCAGATAGTCGGTGTTCCCCGAGACGCTGCCCGTGGCGTTCCCGCCGTGGGCCTCGACGACCTCCTGGGCGTCGGCTCTGGTCATCCCCTCGAGCGAGCCGGTGAAGACGAACGTCAGCCCGTCGAGCTTCTCACCGCTCTCGACGTCGACCGGCTGTGGGGAGACGTGCTCGAGGACCCTCTCGACCGCGGCGGCGTTGGCCTCGCTCGCGAAGAACTCGTGGATCGTCTCGGCGACCGTCCCGCCGACGTCGTCGACTCCCTCCAGTCGCTCCGGCTCCTCGACGGCGGCCGCCCGGAACGCCTCGAAGGTGCCGAACTCGCGGGCGAGCTCCCGGGCAGTCGACGGCCCGACCTGGGGGATCCCGAGCGCGGAGAGGAAGTCGGGGAGCGGCGGCTCGCGGCTCGCTTCGATCTCCGCGAGCAGGTTCTCCGCGCTCGTCTCGCCCCACCCCTCGAGTTCGGTGAGCGACTCCCGGTCGAGCGCGTAGAGCTCCGCGATCGAGCCGACGAGCTCCGACTCGATCAGCTGGCCGACGCCTTTCTCGCCCAGCCCCTCGAGGTCGAGGCCGTCGTCGCCGGCGTAGTACTCGATCGATCGCCGTAGCTGTGCGTCACAGGCGAGACCGCCGGTACAGAACGCGAGCGGGCCGTCGCGTTCGATCGCGCTGTCGCAGACGGGGCAGCTGTCGGGGAGTTCGTAGTGACCCTCGCTTTCCTTCTCGAGTACCTCCTCGACGTAGGGGATGACGTCTCCGGCCCGCTGGACGCGGACGGTGTCGCCGACGTCGACGCCCTTCGTGGCGATCTCCTCGGGGTTGTGCAGGCTCGCCCGGGAGACGGTGACGCCGCCGACGTCGACGGGATCGAGCAGGGCGACTGGGGTTACCCGCCCCGTCCGCCCGATCCCTACGGCGACGTCCCGAACCGTCGTCACCTCGCTTCTGGCGGGGAACTTGTAGGCGAACGCCCACCGATCGTGGCGGGCGGTCCGACCGAGCTCCTCGCGGGCCGCCCGGTCGTCGACTTTGATCACGACGCCGTCGATCTCGTACGGGAGCTCGTCGCGGGTCTCGAGCAGCCGGTCGCGGTAGGCGATGGCGTCCTCGATCGAGTCGACGACCTCGACCTCCTCGGCGACGCGCAGCCCCCACTCCGGAAAGCGCGCCAGCTCCTCGCGGTGGCTCCCCGTCCCGTCGCTCGACTCGAGGGTCTCGAAGAAAAAGACCGAGAGGGGCCGTTCGGCCACCACGGCGGGGTCGAGCTGACGGACCGTCCCCGCCGTCGCGTTCCGGGGGTTCGCGAAGGGCTCCTCGCCGCGCTCGATCCGCTCGCGGTTGTACGCCTGGAAGGCGTCTTTTGGCATGTAGAGCTCGCCGCGGACGGCGAGGAAGTCGGGGTGGTCGCCGTGGAGACGCTGGGGGACCGAGCCGATGGTGCGCACGTTGGGTGTCACGTCGTCGCCCTCCCGACCGTCCCCGCGTGTCACCGCCCGGTCGAGACGCCCCTCCTCGTAGACGAACTCCATCGAGACGCCGTCGAACTTGGGCTCACAGACGTACTCGACGTCGTCGTGGCCGCCGGTGTGTAGCTCCCGACGCACGCGCTCGTCGAACTCCCGGACGTCCGCGGCCTCGCCGCTGCCCTCGATCGAGAGCATCGGCACGACGTGTTCGACCGTCTCGAACGCGTCGATCGGTTCGCCCCCGACAGTTCGCGTGGGACTGTCGGGGTGAGAGAGGTCGAACGCGTCCTCGAGTTCCTGCAGGCGGGCAAACAGCGCGTCGTAGGTCCGGTCGGCGATGATGGGGTCGTTCTCGACGTAGTAGCGTCGGTCGTGTTCGCGGATCGCCTCGCGGAGGAACGCGACCTGTCGCTCGGCGTCGGATTCCGAAAGCGTCTCCGCAGGGTCGAAGTCGGTCGGCGGCTCGCGGAGATACGGATTCTCGTTGTCCGCGTTCTCGTCGGCGAGAGACATTGCTCGCCTGTGTGTATCTCGTCGGTTCGGTTAACCGTACTGATCACGGGGGACGTGGCCGTCCGATCGCTCGCTCGGCCACTCGAATGTCACGCCGTACTCCGTCATCCGCCGACCTCCGTCGGGCGGTGCGTGCTCGCTTCCCCGGTCGTCATACCGTCCCACCGGTGGATGGCGACAAGAGGGTGCCCGAACCCAGGGCTTTAGCCGTCGGCCACAGTAGGGTCGGTAGATGGGAGACGAGTTCGAACTGGTCGATCCCGGCGAGGTCCAGAGCCCCGGCGACGAGTGGGAGGAGATCGACGTCTCGGACACCGAGGCCGATCGGATCGCCAGAAAACGCGACCGGGAGTTCGAGCAGTTCGAAGAGCGGATCAAGGACGCAGACCAGTTCAAAGTCGAACAGTCGGTGTTCGACGACGCGACCCTCGCCGCCCTCTACAAGCTCGTCCAGGACGGCCACGTCGAGGCCTTCGGCGGGCCGCTCTCGACGGGCAAGGAGGCGAACGTCTACACCGCGCTCGGCCCGGAGGGGGAAGTCGCCGTCAAGATCTACCGGATCAACGCCTCGAACTTCCGGCAGATGCGCGAGTACCTCGAGGGCGACCCCCGGTTCGAGGGGTTGGGCGGGAACAAAAAGGACGTCGTCCTCGCCTGGGTGAAAAAGGAGTACGCGAACCTGCGGCGGGCCGCAGCTGCCGGCGTACGCGTCCCCGAACCGATCGCGGTCGAACGGAACGTCTTGGTGATGGAGTACATCGGCGACGAGGACGGCCGGGCGAAACGTCTCGGGGAGGTCCACGTCGAGAACCCACGGACGGCCTACGAGGTGCTCGTCGAGTACATGCGGAGGCTGTACGCCGCCGGGCTGGTCCACGGCGATTTCAGCGAGTACAACGTGGTCTTCCAGGACGGCCAGCTCGTGGTGATCGACCTCGGTCAGGCCGTGACCGT
This sequence comes from Natrialbaceae archaeon Tc-Br11_E2g8, assembly GCA_001564115.1. Classification (GTDB taxonomy): domain Archaea; phylum Halobacteriota; class Halobacteria; order Halobacteriales; family Natrialbaceae; genus Tc-Br11-E2g8. The sequence continues at coordinate 6,511 of LKNG01000069.1, forward strand.
CCACCACCCGAACAGCCGGGAGTTTCTCGAGCGCGACTGTCGGAACGTCGCGAACTTCATCTCCCGTCAGGGACTCGAGGTGACCGAGGCTGACGTTCTCGAGGTCGTGACTGACGTAGACCCCGACCCGTCAGGAAACTAGTCCGTCAAAAGACACTTACGGACCGGCGTGCCACCGGCCGGTATGGAGCGTCGCCCGTTTCTCGTGACGGCCGTCTCCCTGATCCTCTCGGGGTGTTTCCGCAGGGACGACGGCACCCAGCCCGGAACCGGCGGCGGCCCTCGCGGGGACGCCCCGGGGCCGGTCGCCGACGGACCGGAGACCGGCGGCTCCGGAGTCACCATGGGCGAGCCGGAACCCGACGGCCCCGGGCCCGGCGAACTCGGGGACGTCGGCGGACAGCGGATCGACGGCGTCGGGACAAGCTCGCCGACGGACTCCCAATCGGCTGTCGATCCCCCACTCGACTCCGAACCGGCTGTCGACTCCTAACCGGCTGTCGATCCCCCACTCGACTCCGAACCGGCTGTCGACGCGGCGTCCGATACGGACCGGTAGCACCTTGTCCTCCCGACCGCAGACGTCGATCGAACGGTCGTGACGGATTCCTGGCGATACCGACACACGGTGCTCACGCTGTGTACGCTGGCGCTTTTCGCCACGATGGTCGCGCGGCTGGCGATCAGCCCGGTCGTGCCGGCGATCACCGACGAGTTCGCGGTCTCGAACGCCGGCGTGGGGCTCGCCCTCTCGGGGATGTGGCTGGCCTACGGCCTCGCCCAGTACCCGAGTGGCGTCCTCGCCGACCGGTACGGCGAGCGGCCGATCGTCCTCGCCGCCGTCGGCGGGACGGCGGTCGGGAGCCTGCTGATCGCCGTCGCACCCGTCTTTCCGCTTTTCGCGCTCGCGACAGTTGTCCTCGGGGGGCTCGCGGGACTGCACTTCAGCGTCGCGACGAGCCTGCTCACCCGGATCTACGAGGACGACGTCGGCGCGGCGATCGGACTCCACACGCTCGGGGGCACCGCCGGCGGACTGGTCGCACCGATCCTGGCGGCGTGGGTCGGCGTGACCTACGGCTGGCGGCCCGCCGTCGCCGTCGGCGCGGCGGTCGCGATCCCGGTGTTCGTCCTCTTCGGTCGGCGGGTGCGGCCGACCGAGCCGCGCCGACCCGAGACCTCGATGCGCGACCGGTTCGCCGTCGGCGAGATGCTCGGGACGATAGCGCGCCCGCAGGTCGCGTTCACGGTCGTCCTCGCCGTCACCGTCACCTTCGTCTGGCAGGCCACCTCCTCGTTTCTGCCCACGTTCCTGATCGACGGACGCGGCCGGTCGGAGACGCTGGCTGCGACCCTTTTCTCCGCGTTCTTTCTCTCCCAGGGGCTCGTCCTCGTCGGTGTCGGGAGCCTCTCGGATCGGTACGGTCGGGATCCGGTGACGATGGTCTGTCTGGCGCTCGCGGCGGCCGGCTTCGCCCTGCTGGTCGTCGCCCCCGGAACCGTCGCGATCGCCGTCGCGGTCGTCCTCGCGGGGATCGGTCTGGCGGCGTACTCGGCGGTGACCGCACGGTTCATGGACGTCTTCGACGCCGACGAGCGTGGGGCGAGTTTCGGGCTCACCCAGTCGGCGAACATGGTCGTCTCCTCGTCGGGGTCGGTCGTCGCCGGCGTACTCGCCGACCGCTTCGGCTGGGAGGTGGCGTTCGGCGTCCTCGCGGCGATGCTCGCCGGTGCCCTCTGTGTGCTCGCGGCCAACCGGCTGCTCGAGCTCGGCTACTGACGGTCGGGTCTACCGCTCCCAGACGAGCGGGACGCCCGCGTCGGTGCTGATCCAGGCGTCCTCGTTTTCCGTGTCGTAGAGCTCGACGGTTCCGTCGTCGGTCTCCCTGGTGACGTAGCGTCCGGGGGCGGGCTGCTGGCGGGTCACGCGTGTGACCGCGTGCCACCACCTGCATAAACCTTCCGCTACCGGGGCCGCCGACCGGCACTCCCGGTTCCGACGGGGCGACCAGTCGGCCGGTTTGACGGAGCGACTAGTCGGCCGGTTTCTCCCGTGCCGGCGCCGGCGGGTGCAGCTCGATGCCGACGTCCTCGGGGGTCATCACCTCCGGGAGCGTCTCCTCGCGGTCGCCGGTGACGTCAGCGAGGATCTCGGCGATGTAGGCGTTGAACAGCTCGGGATGTTCGCTCATCGGGAAGTGGCCGATCTCGGCCATCTCGACGGCGACGGCACCCTCGCCGATCCCTTCGGCGGTCTGCCGGCCGTCCTCGGGGGTCGTGAGGTAGTCGTACTCCCCGTTGACGACGTAGAGGGGACACTCGGCGGCGTTGACCTGGTCGAGTTTGTCCCGGTAGTCGTGGTCGACCGAGTAGTAGTACAGATCGCCCTTGAAGACGCCGTTTGCACCCTGCTCGTAGAGGTACATCGTCTCCCGGCGGGCCTGTTCGGGGCTCTGGGGGGCCATCAGCCCCCAGCAGGCGTAGGCGTTTACCTCCGTGGTGTTCACCTGCGGGTGATCGAGCCAGTCGATGTAGAAGCCGGGGCTGTGAGCGCCACACTCGAGGCCGATCAGCGCCCGGAACCGGTCGGGGTACCAGTCCGCGAGCTCGAGACAGATGTTGCCCCCCATACTCGAGCCCATGTAGATGGGGTCTTCGAGCTCGAGGGCGTCGGCGAGACTCACCAGGGTCTCGGCGAACCGCTTTGCGGTCATGGTGTAGTCTTCGGTCCACCACTCCCCGGTCGTCGGCGGGACGGACTTGCCGTGGTAGGGCAGGTCGTGGGCGATGATCCGGAACCGGTCGGTCAGCTCCTCGTCGGCCAGCAGGTGACGCCACTCCTGGCAGTTGTTGCCCGCCGTGTGCTGGCACAGAAGCGGGACGCCGTCGGCCGGTCCGTTCTCCTCGACGTAGATCCGGTGGTCGACGCCCTCGATCTCGACGTGGACGTACTTGCCCTCGATCGGTTCGACGTCGCCGTGTTGGTGTGTAGCGCTCATCAGGAGCCTCCGTCGTTGTGTGCGACGCGCATCAGGTCGAGCGTCCGCTGGAACGCCCGCAGGTTTCCGAATATCTTCTCGTTGTCGCCGGTCAGCCTGAGGTGGCCGTCCTCGTTTCTGACCGCACTCCGGTAGTGTGAGGCGATGATCTCGTGGTTGAACGCCGGGGGCGTCTCCCGGACGAACTCCTCCCAGGCCTCCCGGTCACCCTCGACGCCGAACGACCACTGGTGGTTCAGCGTCGGGTTCGGCACGATCGACTCGATTCGCCCACCTTCGACTTCGATCAGGACGCGCTCGTCGCCGATGTCGAGATAGAAGTTCTCGTCGAACCGATCGTGGCCCCGGACGGCCATCTCGGGATCGCTGTTTACCGTCTCCTTGTACGCTTCCCACCACTCGTGGCTTGCAAACTCCGGTTCGTTCACGGTAACACCGACACCACCTCCACCGATCCGAGATAAAAAGCTCACACGCGATCGATCGGACGGTCACTTCCAGTGACAGGATCCGAACGGTCACTCCCCGTGATACGATTCGGACGATCACTCCCCGCCACGGGGGGCAGGGGAGTCACCCGCCGTGACGGAGGTCGGACGATCACTCCCCGCCACGGAGGTCAGGAGAGTCACCCGCCGTGACGGAGGTCTGCCGGTCGTCCCCCGTCAGGGGGATCGGCTCCCGAGCCGGCGCGGGAGAGCGCCGCGCCGGCGCCGCTCTCGAACGTGGCCGTGATCACTCGAACAGCTCGTCGACCGCCCGTTGGGCGGCGAGTGCGGCGTCGTCGGCGACCGTCTCTGGGTCTTGCTCGTCGTCGGGGGCGTCGAGGTAGACGTCGACCTCGAGGACACCCTCCTCGAAGGAGACGGTGACGTCGAGATCACGGACGGCGGACTTGCGGTACCGCGAGAAGATCAGACCCTCGGCGGCGTCCGAGGCGGTCTCGACGACCGTCTCGGCCGAAGGGTCGCCATCGGTCATCTCGTCAGTCGCCGCCGGCGCCGGGACCGCCCGGCCCCGCGGGGCCGCCGCCCATGCCGCCGAGCAGGCCCTCGAGTTCCTCCTGGAGCTTCTCGAACTGCTGTTGGACCCGCTGTTCCTGTTTCTCGAGGGTCTCGAGGCGGATCTCGAGGGAGTCGACTTTCTCCTCGAGTTCGGACTCGGCCTCGTCGTACTCGGTCTCGACGAGCAGCTCCCCGACCTGGCGGTACATCGTCGTCCCCTCGTCGATCCCCTCGAGCTGTTCGAGGGCGGCTTTCGAGTCGGTGAGCGTCGACTCTGTCTCCTGTTTCTGGACCGCGACGGTCTGGGCGGTCTCCTGGAGGTCCTGTAGCTCCTCGATTTTCTCCTGTGCCTCCGGCGGCAGATTGCCCTGCATACTCCGAGGGTCGGCCCCCGGCCGTATAAACCCAAGCTTTGCCGATCGGTCCCCGTCGGGAGACCGTCCGGCGGTATCAGTTCTCGAGGCTCTCGAACCGTTCCTGGAGCGTCTCGAGTTGCTCCTGGAACCGCTCGAACTCCGCCTCGAGCTGTTCGGTGATCTCCTCGCCCTGTGACTCCATCTCCGCCTGGAGCTCCTCGATCTGGGATTCGGCGACCTCGAACGCCTCGAGGGTCCGGCTCTCGATCTCGGCGTGGGCCTCGAGCAGCGACTCGAGCCCCTCGGTGAGCGCCTCGAGCCCTTCGGCGACCGTCTCCTCGGAGGCGTCGACGCCTTTCTGTAGCTCTCCCTCGACGACCTCGAACGCCTCCGCGTGGGCCTCCTCGAGCCCGTCGAACTGCTCGTCGACGGTCGCGCGGATCTCCTCGACGGCGCCCTCGGCGCCGGGCATCGACGACTCGACCGCGTCGAGGTAGCTGTGGATGCCCGACCGGGTGAGCTCGACGCTCCGGCGCTGGGCCTCCTCCGTGGAGTCGACGCCGTCGACGAACAGCTCGTTCGCGCGCTTTTGAGCCTCGAGGCTCTCCTCTAGGACCTGCTGGCTCCGCTCGATGGCCTGCCGTTGCATTTCGAGGGTCATCGATATCGGTGTGGTGTACTCGGCCATGTATCTCGGTAGACGAGCCAGACTCATAAATCTTGCCATCGAAAGGCATTGGATACCATCCAATGACATCAGATGGTATAGCTCTCGGCTGCGGTATCGACACCCTCTTTTCGGCGCCGGCTGAGTGTCGGCCATGAGCTACGAGATCGCCGTCGTCCCCGGCGACGGGATCGGCCAGGAAGTGACGCCCGCGGCCCTCGAGGTACTGTCGGCGCTGCCAGTCGAGTTCACGTTCCGGGAGGCACGGGCCGGCGACCACGTCGCCGAGGAGACCGGCGATCCCCTGCCGGCGGAGACCTACGAGCTGGCCGCCTCGACCGACGCGACGCTGTTCGGCGCGGCCGGGGAGCGGGCGGCGGACGTGATCCTCCCGCTGCGGGAGGCCGTCGGCTCGTTCGTGAACGTTCGGCCGGCGCGGGCGTATCCGGGCGTCGACGCGCTCCGGCCCGAGACCGACCTCGTCTTCCTCCGGGAGAACACCGAGGGGGTCTACGCCGGCCACGAGTCCCGGCTCACCGACGACGTCTCGACGCTGACGCGGGTGGTCACCGGCTCGGCCTCCCGGCAGCTCGCGGCGTTCGCCTGCGAGTACGTCGCCGACGGCGACCACGACGGGTTCACGATCGCACACAAGGCGAACGTGATGCGCGAGACCGACGGCCGGTTTCTCGAGACGGTGAGAGAGGTCGCCGACGAGCGGGGGGTCGACACCGACGACGTCCTCATGGACGCGTTCGCGACGCAGGTCTGTCTCGACCCGACCGCGTTCGACGTCGTCGTCTGTCCGAACCTCGCCGGGGACGTCCTCTCGGATCTCGCCGCCGGCCTGGTCGGCGGGCTCGGGATGCTCCCCTCGGCCAACGTCGGCACCGAGCGTGGCCTCTTCGAGCCCGTCCACGGCTCCGCTCCGGACATCGCGGGCGAGGGCGTGGCCAACCCGGTTGCGGCGATCCTCTCGGCGGCGATGCTCGTGGAGTTTCTCGGCCACGAGGACGCCGGCGAGCGGGTCCGGACGGCCGTCGAGGGCGTCCTCGCGGACGGTCCGCGGACGCCGGATCTGGGCGGGGACGCCTCGACGACCGGGCTCACCGACGCCGTCGTCGACCGGCTGTAGCC
>LKNG01000070.1 GCA_001564115.1 Natrialbaceae archaeon Tc-Br11_E2g8
CAGCCGCCGTCGTATGAGATCTGGGGAGAGCGTTTTGAACACATTCTCTCCCCACGTGGTCTACCACGATAACTTCGTCAACAGAGCGCTGCCTGTCGGTTTCTCCGCTTAACCGAACACAGATGGTGCTCGTAGCCAAGTTCGGTTGGTGGCTGCTGGAGAACTTCTTCTAGTTGCTCGCGCTCGTCAGCAGTGAGTTTCGATGGTCCCCCTGGACGAGGAGCATCGTAAGGTGCCTGCTCGATCGGTTCTACCTCGAACCGATCGAGCCAGTTGCGGATGGTTTTCTCGACAACTCCGTGACGTTCAGCCAACGTCTCGATTTTGTCACCCTGCTTACGGCCGATCGCCGCAAGCACTCGCTCCCGCGGAATCTCTCCTTCTGTCTGCTCTCGAAGCTCGTGAAGCTCTTCTATAGAAATACCGTCCAGACGACCCATCACACCTCGTTACATTCAGAACGGTAAATCACTTTGGACATCACTATCAGTCCCGGCGAGGTACCGTTGGTATTCGTCGGCGTGTTCGTGTGTGGGGTTCGTCGTATAGCCGTCTTCGTACTCCCAGACCCACCGATAGAACTGGTCCATCCGGTATGCCCGGTTGCTCACAGTCGTTTTTGCATACCCCTCTGCCTTCTCTGGATCCTTGCCGAAGGTCAGCAACCATTCGAGGCACTGTTCGCGCTCGTTCCGGTAGTCGAGGTACTGGCGCTCGTTGAGTAACTTCTCTGATGGTTCCGGGACGAGCTTGATGCCGTCCAAGGGGTCGGTTGGCTGGTCGCTGTTCTTCATTGCCTGACCCTCCCGGCGGGAACCCAGATCATTGCCCCTCGATTTCGGCGATCGCAAGACGGCGTCGGGTTTTCCCCCGCTAATCGTATTGCCTCACGAGAAACGGGAATCGCCAGATGGCGTCGGGGTCGATGCGTCTGCTGAACGTTAATGCCCTCGATCATGCGTTTACCTCGGGTTATTGCATGACCGAAAACCGGCAGAAGGCGTCGGGATGGAAGTGCTCCGACGGGGATTTGAACCCCGGTCATTGCCTCGAGAGGGCAATATGATTGGCCGGACTACACTATCGGAGCCCCGCGTTTCACCGTTACGCGGTGGTGATTTTAAGGGTTCCGTTTCGAGGGTGGTGTGATGGGGCACGTCACTCCTCGAACGGCGACTTCGTCGCCTCGGGTTCGTGTCCCCGGAGGCTGATGATGTTCTCGCGGCCGACCCGGAGTTTGCTGATCGTCCCTTCCTCTTCCATCTCCGAGAGGAGCATGCTGACTTTCGACTTAGACCAGCCGGTCTCCTCGACGATGTCGACCTGTTTCATTCGGCCGCCGTTGTCGGTGATCAGACCGACGACCCGATCCTCGTCGGTCAGAAACTCCTCGTCGGGAACGGCTGCCCCGTCGACGGCGTCGGTCGCTTGCCCGCCCCCTGGCGGCACGTCGCCGCGGGAACCGACCCGACCGGAGCCGTACCAGACCGCTGCCACGCCGACCGCGAGGAGGACGACGAGGACGGCGACCGCGGCGAACCAGCGTCCGGGGTCGTCTGCACCGTTATCCGCGTCGCCGCCGTCCGCGCCGGCCACCGACTCGGCGTCGGGCGTCACGAGAACTGCCCTGGGCTGGCCGTCGGGAAAGTCCCGCTCGCCCGTCCAGGTGACCGACTCTGCACGTTCTAGATCCGTCGCGGTGTACTCGGCACCGCTTTCGGGCTGGACGCTCTGGAAGGCGAGCTCGCCGCCCGGCTGGACGACGAACGACTGGTCGGGGCCGATGTAGAGTCCACCCTCGAAGACGTCGCCGACGACGACGCGTCCGTCGTCGACGGCCGCGAACTCCGTCCAGGTGAACGACATCTCGACGTACCCCATCGCGTTGGGTCGGTAATCGATCCCCGCCGAGCGGTTGAAGTCGGCCGCCTCCATCTCCCGGTCGGTGCGATCGGTTCCGCTGTCGGCGAGCGCCTGTGCCTGGACGGTAAACTCCTCGTAGAGCTCCGTCTCCTCCTCGCGGAACTCCTCGGCGAACGCCTCGAAATCGGCTTCTTCTTCGGGACCGAGTCGGCGCTCGTGGCGGAACGTCCAGGTCGCGTCGCCGTTCTCCTCGACGGTGACGACGAACGTGGTGCTGTCGAACTCTCCGTCGTCCTCGAGGGCGTGGACGACGCCTACCGGGTCGCCGGCCGACGTCGAGAAGAGTCCGATCGCCGGCCCAGCGGCGGCGATGGAGACGACGACGACGATGACGAGCAACGCGGCCGAAGCCGACCGATACATTCGCCGAACAGTACGTGCCGTAGCTAAAAGAACTTGTGAAAGGGTAAACGGACAGTCACGGGAGGTGGACTGTCCGACGTCGCGACTCCCTTCCGGGTCGGTCCAAACAGCCGGTCTCCGTCCCTCGTAGATAGAGCGGACGGTGGACGTGGTGGCGAAAGCGTAGATAGAGCAGACGGTGGGCGCGGTGGCGAAAGCGTAGATAGAGCAGACGGTGGGCGCGGTGGCGAACCGGTAAACGGTGAGCAGACGGCCCGGCCCGGGTCGATACGCACAAACCGATCGCCGACCTATCGCCGACATGATCGACAACCTCGCGGCGGGGGTCCGGGCGTTCACGAGCAACGCGTTCCTGGTCGGTGGCGACCGGACGGTCCTGATCGACACGGGTGCGAACTTCGATATCGTCTCGCAACTCGAGGGGCGCGTCGACGACCTCGACGCCGTCGTCCTGACTCACACCCATCCGGACCACGTCGGCAACCTCCCGGCGGTGAAAGGGGCGTTCGACGTGGCGGCGTGGGGGTACGACGACGGCCAGGAAGGGGTCGACCACGCCGTCGACGACGAGGATCGGCTCCGGATCGGCGACCACGAGTACGTCGCCCTCCACACGCCGGGTCACAAGGACGACCACCTCTCGCTGTACGCACCGGAGCCGAAGGTCCTGTTCGCCGGTGATCTGGTCTTCCAGAACGGCGGCTTCGGCCGCACCGATCTGGCCGAGGGCGATCGGTCGACCTTGATCGAGAGCATCGATCGCGTCCTGGAGTGGATCGACACCGACCTCGCGGAGCTTCACGTCGGCCACGGGCCGAGCGTCACGAACGAACCGTACGGCCACGTCGAACTCGCCGCCCGGATGGCTCGCCAGGGGTGAGCGCGGGGTCGGCGTCGCCAGTTTCACGTCCCTCCCGCGAGCGTCACCCCCCAATGAGTCTCCGGGCCATCCAGTGAGTGGTACTCTCCCCCAGGGAGTGGTTCCTTTCTCCAATAAGTGCCGCCCAAAACCAGTCAGTGTTGCATCTCACCCGCGGGGGGTCACACCTCGCGCCCGGAGGCTACGCCTCGCCTGCGACGGAGACCAGCGCGTCGTAGGCGTCGGCGTACGCCGACGCGATCCGTCCGGGATCCTGCCGTTCGTCGGCACTCAGCGCCGGAAGCGGGAGCCGTGTGACGGGCTCCAGAAAGTCGACGACGTCTCCGACGCGTTTCTCGAGACGGCCGCCAACCGGGCTCGACCGGGCGACCTCACAGGCACGACGGTACCGATCGCCCCGGTAGATCCGGGCCCGACCCGGTTCGACGACGGCAACCGCGGCGACGACCGTCTCGGCGACGGCCGAAGACGGCATCGCCACGTCGCCGTAGGACTCGACGACGGCCGAAGACGGCATCGCCACGTCGCCGTAGGACTCGACGACGGCGAACGGTCGGCTCGTGATCTCCGTCGCGAGTGCGTCCAGAGCGGGCGCGTGTCGGCGCTCGACGACCGCGTTTAGCTCCTCGACGCTCTCGACACGCGTGGCCGCCTCGAGCGGGAGGGCGTCGGCGACGACGTCGGGGACCTCGGCCGTCGCGTTGAGCACGTACTCGTCCTCGCCGTCGACGGTGATCCGGTCGACGACGAACTCGCGGTCGGTCCGGCCGAGCAGCCCCGACCCGCCACCCGGCGTCGGTCGCCAGAGCCGGTGGACGGGGTTGAGCGTCTTCGGCGGGCGTCCGTCGCCCTCGGCGTCGGCCAGCCGCCGTGCGTCCTTCCCGTGGAGCCGGCCCGCCGAGAGGGCCATCAGACAGTCGTCGTGGTCGAACCAGTAGTCGTTGCCGGCGCGGGGTTTGTAGCCGGCCGCGCCGGTCCGGTCGAGCAGGCCGGTCGAGAACGTCGTCTTCCCGGCGTCGACGCGGTCGGCCCCGACGACGAGGAGGATCATTCGGCGAGCCCGTAGTGGCCCGGCTCCTCGTCGGTCCGGGGTTCGGCGACGACGAGGTCGTCCGCGTTGGTCATGATCCAGGGGATCGCCCAGTCGAGCAAGATCTCCTCGGTCTCCGGATCGATCTCGGCGTCGGGCTGGAGCCCCTGGAGCAGCCGGGCGATCTCGTAGACGGTGTACATCCGACCTCCCTCGAGCAGCTCCGCGGGGGTGTAGAAGTCACACGGGTGGAGCTCGTCGAACTCCGACTTCGGTACGGGCATACCCCCGGCTACGCCGGTGGCGGGCCTAAACGGTGTGGTTTCCGTCCCTGGTTCGGTGATCGTGCCGTGCCATCCTTGAGCCGGTGACCGAAACCGTGCCATCCCGAAAGCCGGTGCTCGTCGGGATCACGGACGCTACGCTCGCCGACTGACCTCGAAAAAACTCGGGGTTAGACGCCTCGAGAGGTCTCGATTACTCCCAGCGACCGACGCACTTCTCGTACTCCTCGGCGACTTTGTCCCAGTCGACGACGTCGAAGAAGCCGTCGATGAATCCTCCGCGGTCGGGGCCGTAGTCGTGGTAGTAGGAGTGCTCCCAGACGTCACAGGCCAGAATCGGGTGCGAGCCCCACAGCGCGCCCTGGTCGTGTTTGTCGACGACGAGGTTGCGCAGCTGTTTGGCCACCGGGTCGTAGACCAAAAGCGCCCAGCCACCGGCGGCGCCGGCGGCGGCCTCGAACTCGCCTTTCCAGCCCTCGTAGGAGCCGAAGTCCGCCTCGATGCGCTCGGCGAGGGCGCCGTCGGGCTCGCCGCCGCCGTCGGGGGACATGTTCTCCCAGAAGAGGGTGTGGAGGTAGTGGCCACAGCCGTTGTGGGTGACGCTGCGGATCGCCGCGGCCGAGCTACCGAACTCGCCGGACTCGCGGTTCTTCGCTAAGGTCTCCTCGGCGCTGTTGAGGCCGTTTACGTACCCCTGGTGGTGGGTGTCGTGATGCCAGGTGACGACCTGTTCGGAGATCGATGGCTCGAGGGCGTCGTACTCGTACGGCAGCGGTGGAAGTTCGTGATCGGTCATGTGTAACACCGTCCGTACGAACGTGGGCGTTCGTGTTAAACATTCAGGATCGGGATGCTAGCACTGGGCAACTGCGACCGGTTGCGTCGGGTCGGTCGCGGGCGATACTCGCCGTGGCTACTGCCGTTTTTTCGCGAAAACGCGACGCGCCTTCGGTGACAGCTACGGCCGTTCCTTGTGGTAGGCGTGTTCGAGCCACTCCTCGAGTGCCGGCGGCGCCCAGTACCGGACGGTCCCGCTGCGGGCGTCGTACTCGGCCACCCCGGCGTCGACGAGCTTGGGCACGTGGACGTGCCGGAGCGAGGTGAGCACCGCGTCCCGCCCGCTCGTGTCCTCGAGGAGCGTCACCCAATCGGCCAGGTCCGATATCGTCGCGACGCCGTCCTCGGCGTCGTGGAGATAGTAGAGCGTTCGCCGTCTACGGCCGTCCGAGAGGACGTCGAAGACGGTGTCGAGGGAGGGCGCCTCGGCGGCCGCCACCACCGACCGCTCGGATTCCCGTTCACGCATCGCCTGACCACCTACCGTGAGTTACCATTCGAAACCACCACAGGAACGTTTTTCGGCCCACACATTAGTTGTTACGTCGACCGTGGTCTGTCGGAGCCGGTCGTGGCTCGTCCGGACTGGCTGGGTTCGCGGAGGCGCTCCGGCGGCGCCGTCCCCGGATTCACGCCGCGTCGACGACCCACCGATCCGAGTACGCCGTCTCACACTCACACCGTGCGTAGGCGTGGACCACGTCGCCCTCGGCGTAGAGTCCGCCGACCTCCTCGTTTCGCCCTTCGACGAACGCGAAGACGAACGACATTTCGTGGTCGTCGCCGTCGGGGCAGCGCCCGCCGGCGAGGTCGTCGTCGACGACGCCGTCGACGTCCATCGCCGCGGTGGCGAACTCCATCGCGTCCATCCCGGTCGCAGCCCGGAACGCGTTCCGGCCGCGCTCGCCGTCGACGACGATCACCACGCCGCCGTCGACCCGTTCGCCGAACCGTTCGAGGCGCTCGTCGTCGACGACCGACTCGGAGAGAAACAGTGCCACGTCTGTCGGCCGCTCGCCACGGAGAAACGCCTCGCGCGCGTCGGTCATGGGGCGGGTTGTCTCCGGCAGCGTAAAAAAGGAGCGGGACCCGAAGCTACGCGTACGCCTCGAACTCCCGACCGAACGCGAGGAAGTAGCCGGTGCCGACGAGGCCGATCGCCGTCGCGAGTCCGAACGCGACCGTCGGGCTCCCGGCGTAGGTGACCTCGGAAAACGGCACCGAAAAGCCGCCGTAGATGGCCCCTCCGAGGGCCGCACTCGGGATGACGACCGCGTTGCGCACGAGGTAGTACGAGCCCGCGACCCGACCGCCCGTATCCCGCTCGGCCGGGCCGACGATCAGGGCCTTGTGGGCGGGCAACCCGGCAAATCGGAGTCCGGAGAACGCGAACAGGGCGGCGACCACGAGGGCGTCGGCGGGTGCGCTGATCAGCAGGATCGGAAAGATCGCGTACACCGAAAAGCCGAGCGCGACGATCGGCTTCAGCCCGACGCGTTCGGCGAGTGCGGCCGCCGGCGGCATCGAGACGAGCGCGACGACCATCTCGATCGCCAACAGGAGACCGAAAAAGACCGCCGGCGAGAGCGAGAGCGGGCCGAGATCGAGGCCGACGGCGAGAAACTGCGTGACGACGATCACGAAGAAGACGTACACCATCCCGTTGGCGAACCGAACGAGCGTGTCGGCGACCAGAAGTGGCCGAAGCTCCGGGGGGAGGTTTCGGAGGTCCGCACGGATCCGTCTGAGTCCCTCGAACTCCTTGCCGATCGAGTCACTCGACGCGTCGTAGAGGACGTGTTGGGTGACCGTCGCGAGCAGGCCGAAGAGGACGGCGATCGCCAGCACGTACTGGAAGCCGACGGCGAAATCGACGGCGAGATAGAGGACGCCGGCGGCGATCAGCGGCCCGACGAGAAACGCCGTTCGCCGGAAGACCTCCGTGCTCGCGAACCCCCGGGCGAGCCGGGAGGGTGGGACCGACTGCTTGACGATCGCGTACGTCGCCCCGAGGCCGAAGGACTTCCAGGCCTGTGCCAGAAAGAGCCCGACGAAGATCCAGACCCAGGGCGCTACGGTCACGCCAGCGACGGTGATCGTGCCGAACGCGGGGGCGACGAGCCAGACGACGAACCCGAGCGTCGAGAGCAGGCCGAAAAGCGTCAGCGAGAGCCGCGAGCCGATCCGATCCGAGAGGGCTCCACCCGGATACGGGTAGACGGCACCGATCACGTTTCCGACGGTGCCGAACAGCCCGATGACGAAGGCGCTGGCTCCCAGAGCGGCCATGTACTCGGGGACGTACCGGCTCGTCATCTGGAAGCCGAGGCTGAACGCGAACATCGCCACCGAGAGCACGAGCACGTCCCGCTCGAACGAGAGAAACTGCCTGAACGGGTCGAGCGCGTCCGGCACCTCGGCTCCGCCCTCCGTGCTCATCGTGGGCAGGACGGTCCGGCGTGGATAAATAGGTTGGGCCGGCGACCCGGGGAGGGGGGACCACGACGGCGCAGAACATAAATCGGCCGGGACCGAGAGAACAACTACGTGATATCCGGTAGGGGACGGAGCCGCGGCGTGAGGGGTCGGCGATGATCGACGGTGCCGTCGACGCCGCGTTCGCGCTCCTGGTGTACGTCGGTCCGCCGGCGCTTTTCGTCTTCTTTCTCCTCAAGGGGGCGCTGGTCGGGAAGCCGCTGCCGACGACGGTCTTTCTCCCCGGCTACGTGATCGCGGTCTCCGCGAGCTCCCTAGAGGCCGCCGGGATCGTGCTCGTCTCCTCGAGTGCCTACGTCTGTGGCCAGCTGCTCGTCTACGCCGGCTCGCGGCGTGGCGGGCGGTCGTACATCACTTCCTCCCCACGTGTCGGGATCACCGAGGCGCGGCTCCGCCGCTCGGAGACGCTGTTCGAGCGCTACGGCGGCCCCGGCATCTTCCTCACGAACTTCGTCCCGTATCTCCGTGGACTCATCCTCATCCCGGCGGGGATCGCCCGCTACCCAGCGGGACGGGTCGTCGCCTACGCCTTCGCCTCGACGGTCATCTACCACGCGGCGATCGTCGCGGTCGCACTCGGTGCGGTGAGCGTCCTCCGCTGAGCGACGATCACTGATGCTCGAGGAACTCGATCAGGACGCCACCGGTCGAACCCGGGTGGAGAAACGCCACCTCGTGGCCCCACGCGCCCGGACGGGGCTCCTCGTCGACGAGCTCGATCCCCATCTCACGGGCCCGGTCGAGCGCGGTCGCGACGTCGTCGGTCGCGAACGCGAGGTGGTGGATGCCGGGACCCGACCGATCGAGATATCGTGCGATCGGTCCACCCTCGTGGGGTTCGAGCAACTCGAGATACCCCTCGCCACAGTCGAGGAAGGCGACGTCCATGCCGTCGAACCGCTCCTCGTGGACGATCGGACGATCGAGGAGCTCGCCGAACAGCTCGGAGAGCGCCGCGGCGTCTACGGTCGCGATGCCGGCGTGGTCGAAGCGCATACGCCCACGCTCGTCGCTCGGCGATAAAACGTCACCGCCGCGGCGACGGGTCGGCCGGGGGGAGCGGACGATTTACAACCGTCCACCCCGTAGTCGACGGCGATGAGTGCCGTCTTGCTCGCCGTCCTCGTCGGGTTCCCGATCCTCGTCCAGGCCGCGATCGCGGCCGTCGTCTACCGCGACGCGGGCGTCGTCGGCCTGGAGCCACCGCGGAAGTGGGCGGCGATCGCGTTTCTCGTCCCGATCTTCGGCCTCTTTACGTACCTCTTCGAACGCAGCGAGCTCTCCTACGATCCCGAGACCGATCCGTACCGTCGCGGGGAGTACAACGTCCACCCCTCGCGGGCCGACGACGACGACCCCTGAGTCTGTTTCGAGCCGACGACGATCCCTGAGTTTCGAGCCGCCGACGATCCCTGAGTCGGTTTCGGCCCCTTCGACCGTCCCGAACTCCTGGCTCCGATCAGCCCTTCCTGAGACCGACGACCACGGGCTCGCGGATCTCGAGGGCCGTCTCGAACTCCGTCTCCCGGTCGGTCCGCCGGCCGATCCGCAGCAGCTGTTCCTCGTGAGCTCGGCGGACCGCGGACCGTTCGCGCCGATCGAGTCCGAGCTCGTCGCCGAGGGTTTCCCAGTGTCCCCACTCGACCAAAAAACACGCCCGGTCGGCCGTCTCGTGGACGCACTCGTACTCCCGGCGGTACTGGCCGAGTCGCTCCCCGAGGATAGCCTGCACCCGATCGACGAGTGCTGGCAGTCGGGGGCCGACGCTCGCTTTCGCCGCGGCGAGCATCAACACCTGGCCTTCGATCGGCTCGATTCCCATCAGCCACCCGCACGCATCGCCTTCCGGGCGAACGCCTCCACGAGTCCGTCGAGAGCCTCCCCCTCGAAGACGACCGTCACCTCGGTCAGAGTGAGCGTCGGACCGATCTCTACCGTCTCCGAGGAGAGCTCCGCCCGCCAGCCGTCGCCCTCGACGGCGCCGTCGGTCCGCTCCCCGCCGAGGTTCTCGAGGTACTTCACCGCGAGTCGCTCGGAGATTCCGCGAAACGACCGGACGACGCGGTCGGTCACGGCCACCACCCGATCATCGGCCGCCGCCGGCGACCGGCGGGAACACCGACAGCAGGTCGCCCTCGGCCAGGTCGGTGTCGACGCCGTCCATGTGTACCACGTCCCGGCCGTTTTTCAGCACGCTCAGGTGTTCGGCGACCGCCCCGTCCTCGAGCAGCCGCCCCTCGAGTCCCTCGTACTCCGCCTCCAGGGTCGCGAGCACGTCGCCGACGGTCGTGCCGTCCTCGAACTCCCGGCTGATCTCCTTTCGGCCGACGGCCTCGCGGAACGTGGCGAAAAAGCGCAGATCGATCTCCATACCCACACGTGGGTCCCCGGCGGCATAAATGCGACTTACGCGGCGGTCGCCTCGGCCGGGGAGCCATAGGAGACCCCCTCGAGACCCGCCGCGGCGAGGGCGTCGGCGATCGCCGCCGTGCCGAGGCTCCTGGCCCGTCCGGCGTCGTCGGCCTCGACGAGGACGGTGACCCCGAACTCGACTGCGACCGTGTACGGATCGAACGGCGCCGTCGGCCCCTCGTACACCGACGCGCCGTCGATCGACCAGTCGACGAACGCCGCCTCGGCCTCGAGGCTCTCCGCGAGCCGGTCGGTCGCCGCCGCCCGCGCCGTGGTGTCGGTCCCCTCGTGGAGGGTCACGAGCGTCGTCCCGTCGCGGGAGACTGCGTACTCCATACCCGCGCTACCGATCCGGGGGATTTGAACGCTCCGGGTTCGGTCGGCGGGTGGGGGGCTACGTCCGGATGCGTCCGGTCGCCCGATCAGCCAAACCGGATTCCGTCCTCGACGAGCCGGGCGTTTCGCTCGCGGTCGAGGCGCTCGGCGAGCTCCTCGTGTTCGTACAGCTGCCCGACGAGGTCGACGTAGAGGCTCCGCCAGGCGACGGCGTAGATCGGCGACTGCCCCCACGCGCGCAACTCGGCGACGTACTCGTCGTAGCGCTCGGCACGGTCCTCGAACCGGTCGATCGCGTCGAGTGCGTGACTCGCTGCCTCGCGGTCGTCCTCGGCCGACTCGAAGGCGCCGTTCAACCGACGCTCCCAGCTCGCGACCGCCTGTTGCATGTCCGCGGCGGCGTCGTCACCGTCCTCTGGCAGTCGTTCGAGCAGCTGTCGGGGGACGCCGAGTGATATCTCGTCCATACCGATCGTAGATCCCGGAGGGACAAGAACCCCGGCACCCGGCCACGGCGTCGCCCGGACGGTGGAGGGTTCGACTCGCCGTCCGGCCGGTGGGGTCCGTCGTCTCGCCCGGCCAGTGGAGTCCGTCAGCTCGTGGGCTACGGGGACTCCGCCCGCAGAACACCGAAGCGTTCAACGAGGGGCCGCCCGTACGGCAGGCCGTGACCGACTACGACGCCGTGGTGTACGACCTCGACGGCACCCTCGTGATCCTCGAGGTCGACTGGGCGGCCGCGGCCGCCGACGTCCGCGAGCGCTATCTCGAGGCCGGGATCGAACCCCCCGGCGAGGGGCTCTGGGCGATGCTCGAGGCGAGCGAGGATCACGGGCTCGGGGCTGCCGTCGAGGCCGAGATCGCGGCTCACGAGCGCGCCGGCGCGCGACGCTCGCCCCGGCTGGCCCGTGCCGACGAGCTGCTCGCCCGGGAGGTGCCCGTCGGCGTCTGCTCGCTCAACGCCGAGAGCGCCTGCCGGATCGCCCTCGAGCAACACGGCCTGGCAGGTGCCGTCGACGTCGTCGTCGGCAGGGACACCGTGAGCAACCACAAGCCACATCCGGAGCCGCTGCTCGCGGCAGTCGAGGCGCTGGGCGCCGAGCCCGGCCGGACGCTGTTCGTCGGCGACACCGAACGCGACGAGCGGACGGCCCGGCGGGCCGGAACGGCCTTCGAGTACGTCGACGACGGGCCCCGCGAGCACTGACACCCGAGGACTCGCTCAGTCGTCGGCCTCCCCGAACCGCCGATCCCTCGACTCCTTCAGCCCCGCACAGATCCCGCCCTGACTCGACATGTTGACTTTCGCGAGCCGACAGCGCCGGCGGACGAGGTCGAACTCGTCGGAGGCGATCGGCTCGCCCTCCGGCGTCGCGAACAGTCGATCGGTCGGTGTGTCGACGAGCCCGGTCTCCCGGGCCTTCTCCAGGTACGACTCGAGGGGGTCGGCCGGTACCGCCACCCCGAGAGCGCGGTCGGCGAGGTAGACGGTCGCCCGCTCCCCGGGATCGTCCGGCCACGAGATCGCGTCCGGACGGAGGGAGACGATCTGTTCGGGGTGGAGCCCCGAGTCGAGCAGGGCCTCGAGGGCGTCGTACTGGCGGGCGATCCGGGCCTTGCGGTCGAGCTCCGCCCGGACCGCCTCGAGTCCGCCGTCGGCGTCCGGGAACGCCGCCTCGAACGGCTGTCCCTCGGCGACTCCTTCGGTGATCTCCTCGGCGTGGAGGTGTGCACGGAGGGCGACCCGGGCGTGGTCGACGCCGGGGAGCGCCTCGATCGCCTCGCGGGCGTCGGCGACCATCATCCAGGCGAACGCCGGCGAACACCACGCCGTGGGTGAATCGCCTCGGGGTCAAGCCCCGAGGCTTCCCGTTTCCACGACGCGCTTTGCAGACACACGCTGAAAGTCAGGTGTGTCCGTAGGGAGCGCAGTCTCCACGGGCGTATCTTCGGGCCATCCCAG
>LKNG01000071.1 GCA_001564115.1 Natrialbaceae archaeon Tc-Br11_E2g8
CGACGCGATCACGATGCTCGCCGTCGCCGCGCTCGTCGCCGGCGTCGTGGGGACGCTGGTGCCGCTGATCCCCGGCGGGGCCCTCTCGTTGGCCGGGATCTACCTCTACTGGTGGCACACGGGCTTTACCGAGCCCGGGACGACCGCCCTCCTCGCGTTCACGCTGCTCGGCGTGCTCACCCTGCTCGCGGAGTTCGCCGGCGGAGCGGTGGCGGCCCGGGCCGGCGGCGCCTCCTGGCGGACGACGGCGGTCGCCGTTCCGGTCGCGATCACCCTGCTGGTCGTCGCCGGCCCCGTCGGCCTGCTCGTCGGGCTGTTCGGGAC
This sequence comes from Natrialbaceae archaeon Tc-Br11_E2g8, assembly GCA_001564115.1. Lineage (GTDB taxonomy): Archaea > Halobacteriota > Halobacteria > Halobacteriales > Natrialbaceae > Tc-Br11-E2g8. The sequence continues at coordinate 325 of LKNG01000071.1, forward strand.
GGTGTTCGTCCTCGAACTCGTCGGTGGGAAGGACGTCGACGGCAGCCTCCGGTCGGCGCTGTACGCCACCGTCGGGGTCCTCGCCTCGACGGCCGTCCAGGTCCTGCTGACCGCGACGATCCTGGCTGGCTTTCTGGTCGTCGTCTTCCTGCTGTGAACGGCTCCGATATCGTCCTCGCGCCGTGAGTGGCTCCGATGGTCGTCTTGCTACGACGGGGCCGATCGCCGCCGCCCTGCTGTGAGCGACCGTCCCTCCGTCGACGCGGGAGCCGGTCGCCCACGGCCACGACTCGGAAGCTGAGTCGATCCCCGGATTGATACGGCCGGCCGCGGGAGGCTCCGGTATGGGCGAGCCGACCGAGAGCCGGACCGGTCCGACGGCCGGACTCGACGACGTCCGCGCCGACCGTCCGGCTGACCGGTTCGTCGACGGCCGGAACCCGTGGCACCACCTCACCTCGGGCGTGCCGGCCCGTGACCTGCTCGTGCTCGCCGTCCCCCCGGCGGTTCTCTGTGGGGTCTACCTGCTTCCGGAGGGGAGCAGGTCGGCGCTGGCGCTCAGATACACGGAGCCGTCGGCGCTCGCAGCGTACGGGACACACCTGGTCCACTTCGAACTCGCCCACCTAGCCGGAAACCTGCTTGGCTACGGGCTGCTCGCGACGACCTGCTATCTGCTCGCCGTCGCCGCCGGCCTGCGTCGGTTCCTGCTCGTCGCCGCCGCGGGGATCGCGGTCGCCTTTCCGCTCGCCCTCTCGGCGCTGAACCTCGCCGTCCCCCGGCACGGAGTCACGTACGGCTTCTCGGGGCTGAACGCGGCCCTGCTCGGACTGTCGGCCGTCCTGCTGGTCGAGTACCTCCGGACGACGTTCTGTCCGGCCATCGAGCGTCGGGATGCCGGCGCCGTCTTCTTCCCGACGGTCACCGTGGCGGCCCTGCTCGTCGTTCCGCCGTCACGGGAGGCATACGCCGTCGCCGCGGTCGCCTCGACGATCGCCGCCGGCTACCTCCTCTCGATTCGCGGTCGCGGACGGAACGTTCGCACGCTCCTCCTCGAGGTCCGGGACCGACCCGGATACGGCGACCTCCTGCTCGTCGCCGCAGTGATCGTCGTCGTCTACCCGCTGGTGACGTTCAATCGGGATCCGGCGGCGACGACGGCAGCCGCCCCGAACGTTTACACACACTTTCTGGGCTACGCGCTCGGCTTTCTGGCGTCTCACCTGCTGCTCTCGACCGGCCTGTTCGACGGCTGAGGGGGCCCGACCGTGGTTCAGGCCCGGCCAGATGGTTTTCCAGCCGTGGTTTCCCGACCGAAAGCCGAGCCTACGACGCGAGGGAGTCGGTGAACCATCGATGTCATTATGTATCACGCGGCTAACCACGGGTTATGCTCTGGGGAAAGCTGGAAGGGGGAATCGGTCGAGTGCGAACGGCGATCGGCGGATCGGACGTGAATCGGGACGTCTCCGCGGACGGCGAGACGGCCGGGGACGAACCGTTCACCGAAGCGGCGAAAAACGGGTCGACCGCCGACACGGCCGTCGGTGAGGACGGACCGACCGTCGGCAGTGAAAACGGATCGGCCGTCGACAGGGAGAACGGGTCAACCGTCGACACGCCCATCGGCACCGGTCGGCTCGACTGGAGCGGGGACGACGCCGAGGAGGTCGAAGACAGACTCGAGGCGCTGTTCGACTCCGGGATCGAGCCGGAGGAGGAACGGACGGATCGGGAGGAGCCACCACGGGGGCTCGAGGACGCGTTCGACGAGTTCGAGAGAGCCGTCGGCACGGACGGCAGCTTCGAGTGGGTCGACGCGGCCGAACTCGAGTCGGCCGGCGGCTAGCCGGCGACTCACGAGTTCAGAATGGAGTCGAGCAGCTTCCGCTGGGCGGCCGAGAGGTGTTCGGTGAACGTCGAGGTCGCGATTCCGAGCTCCTCGGCGACCTCCGTGGCGTTCGATCCCTTCGGGTGTTCGAAGTAGCCGAGCCGGTGGGCCGTCTCGAGGACCTCTAGCTGGCGGTCGGTCAACACCGATCGGTCGACGAACACCAGATCCTGTTCGCCCTTCTCGCCGCGGGTGTGTAACAGCCGCTGGACGTCGAGGCTCGGATACCGTTCCCGGAGGCCGCCGACGATCTCCTGGAGCGCGCCCATCTCCGGGGCGTGGAAGGTCAGATACATCGCCCCCTCGTGGACGCGGACGTCGACGACCGGTACCTCGAACCGTTCGACGTACGCACAGGGACAGAGGGCGTCCGGCTCGCGGGTGAACCGGTAGGCGGTCGACGTGCCGTAGGAGAACACCGGTCGTAGCTCCTCACAGTCGACCGACTCGTCGGACTCGAGGACGAACTCCTCGATCACGCCGCCGTCCTCGCTCGGGGTGCCACTCCGGCTGACCGAGTGGCCGGGGGAGTCCGCCGCGGCGGCGGCCCGAACCACCGGACACTCGTTGGGGCCGTCGACTTTCACCTCCGCGCGGATTCCGGTCGCCATCGGCCGACGTTGGATCGACCGACACGTAAACCCCTGGTTTGGTTCCCACTCGGTGGCGATCGATCGGCCGCCCCGTATAAAAAACCCCGTATGTTTAGGCATCTTCTACGTGCTCCACGCGTCGAAACGGGGGGAGTAGAGAACTCATGTCCGTACTGAATCCTCAGGGTCGGTCGGGGCACGACTCGACGATAGATCCACAGACCGTCCTCTCGACGCTCGAGGACCCCGTCTGTCGGACGATACTCGAGGCAGTCACCGAGGAGTGGCTGACGGCTCCAGAGATCTCAGAGCGGTGTGACGTGCCCTGTTCGACGACCTACCGGAAAGTCGAGCAACTCGCCGAGAGCGGCCTCATCGAGGAGTCGATCCGGATCAGTTCGACCGGCCACCACGCCACCGGCTACCGGACGGCGTTCGAGGACATCACCATCGGCGTCTCCGACGGCGGCGACCTCGAGGTCGACGTCTCCCGGGCTCCCGCGGCGGGTGCGGCGGCCGACTGACGGCGCCCTCGTCCGGCCCGGATTTCAAGGCCTACCCGATCCCCCTCGGTCCGGATCCTGGCCCTCGCTTCTGTCTCTGCGTCCACGTATCACGTCCTCGCGTTCTCGCCGTCGAAACCGTCAGTTTCGATCGTCCGACGTCGCTCGGCCCCGGGAACGTAACATACGCATTACCGATTTCCGGAAAATACTAAACCCGGTGGTCTTTCGTCTTCTCCTGTATGTTCCGAAAAGTCGTTTCGGCCGAACCGTCCGTCGACCACGCGATCATTGCGGGGGTGGGCCGATGAATCCCCTCGTCGCCGAGGCGATAAGCGAGGAGATCCAGGAGGCTATCGTCGCCCTCTTTGCGTTCCTCCCGGACCTGATCATGGCGATCGTGGTCCTGGCGATCGGCTACGTCGTCGGTGGCCGGCTCCAGGGGGTCGTCAGGCGGATCGGCCAGCGTGCCCGGCTGGACGAGAAAGTCCAGGGGACGGCCCTCGGGCCGCTGTTCCCGGACCGTGCCGGGGCCGTCTCCGAGGCCTTCGGCGCGATCGTCAAGTACTACGTCTTCCTGCTGGCGCTCGTGGTCGCCGCCGAGTATCTCGGTATCGGCCTGTTGACCCAGTGGCTCACCGGCGCGGTCAGCTACCTGCCGTCGCTGATCGCCGGCGTGGTGATCCTCGTCGTCGGCTTTTTCGTCGCCGACTACGTCGCGGACGTCGTCCGTCGGTCGGCGACCGTCAAGGAGGCCGGCTTCTCGGCGACGTTCGCCGCCGGCACCAAGGCGTTCCTCTACTTCATCGTCGTCGTCATCGGTCTCGAGACGATGGGCGTGGACGTGACGATCCTCTACACGTTCGCCGAGGCCTTTGCCCTCGCGCTCGCGCTGGCGTTCGCCCTCGCGATCGGTATCGCGGTCGGCTGGGGTGGCAAAGATTACGTCGCCGAGAACCTGGAGGGCTGGCTCGACAGCTCGAAAGAGATCGCGAGCGACGGTTCCGAGGAAAGCGAGTGAGCCGAAGGCCGGCGACACTCGTCGATCCCACGTAATCGCTTTCGGCAAAGCGCCCGCGAGCGGGTCCGGGCCGCGAGCTCGCGTCACAGTTCCCGGTCGCGGATCCACCCCACAGCTCCCGACTGTGGGTCCACCCCCCAATTTCCCGGCCGCGGGTCCGTCTCACAGCTCCCGATCGCTGTCCGGATTCTCGAGGTCCCACAGCAGCTCCGGCAGGAACGCCTCGAGGTTGTCGATCACTCGTCGGTCGCTCACCCCGAGGCCCTCACAGTGCTCGCGAGCGGAGTCCCGAACGCCGACGTGGAGCTCGCCCGCGTCCCGCCAGACGCCGAGGGGAAACACCGAACACCGGGTCGGCTTCCAGTCGTGTTCGAGGTGTAGCGCACAGAGGCCGTCCTCCCGGAGGAACGCACACGCCTCCCCGTCCTCGGCGACGTGTCCCTCGCGGCCTTTCGGCTCGCGGGTCACGAACTTCTCGCCGCGAAACTCCGTGGTCGTCTCCGCGAGGGTCGCCCGCGCCGCCAGCTCGATGAGGTCCCGGTCGTAGAGCAAGACGCCGTGGTGACAACACCACGTACAGTCGTCGACACACTCGAAGGTGAGCTCCGGGTCGAACTCGACGACGACCTCGCGGCCCGGGTGGACCTCGACGCGACGGGGATCGGTCGACACGGACGGAGGGAACGACCCCAGAGACAAGGCTCTTTCTCCCGGCGTCGTCCCGGGCGTGGTGACGGGCCCGTGAGGATAGGTATCAGTCGGCCCCGACCACCGCGTTCCGGAGCGTCCCGACGCCCTCGTAGGTGATCTCGACCGTGTCGCCGGGTTCGAGCAGCCCCGGGTTCGCGGGGCTGCCGAACGCGACGACGTCGCCCGGCCGAAAGGTAAAGCGCCTCGAGAGGTAGGAGACGACCTCGTAGGGATCGAAGAGCATGAGCTCGGTGTTTGCCTCCTGGCGGCGCTCGCCCGCGACGTCGGTGTGCATGTCGATCCCGGTCGGGTCGAGGTCGGTCTCGATCCAGGGGCCCAGCGGGCCGGAGCCGTCGAACGCCTTCCGGGCGGTTCGCCCCCCCTGGTCGAGCGCGTCGACGTCGTTCATGATGGTATAGCCCCGAACGATTTCGGGAACGGCTTCGGGCGCGACGTTCCGACAGCGCTCGTCGATGACGGCCGCCAGCTCGCCGGCGTAGGTGAGTTCGTCGGTGAACTCGGGGTACGGTATCGACTCCCCGTGGGCGAGCAGCGACGCCGGTGGCTTGATGAAAAAGTCCGGCTCCTCGGGCCGTTCGTACTCCATCTGCTCTAGGGTCTCGGCGTAGTTGCGTCCGACACAGTACAGGGCCGTGGGCTCACACGGCGGGAGGAGGTGTCCGTCTACTCCGACCTCGTAGCGGCCGTCCGTGGCGTGGACCACGCCGTCGGCGTAGCGGCCGGAGACCGGTCCGTCGGGCGTCGAGAGTCGTGCGAGTCGCATACCCGCCCTCTCCCGTCGTCCGGGTTAGGGATGTCGGTTCGACCGGCCCGGATGCCGGCAACTGTTGCTCGTTTCCCGGAGCCGGCCGTGAGAACGTCCCACCGATCGGATCGTCCTCAACGACGGGGATTCGGCCGGAAGCCCGCCGACGGGACGCGGTCGTCCGTCGCAGAACCGGGACAGTGTTGTCCGGGCTGATAGCCTTTTGTCCCCGGCCGTGGTGTCTCCCCGTATGTCCGAATACGACACCGACGTGCTCGTCTCCGCCGACTGGGTCGAAGAGCACATAGAGGAGTTTCAGTCCGACGACTCCGACTACCGGCTCGTCGAGATCGAGAGCCCGAGCCCGCCCGACGACGACTTCCCCTCGCTGTACGCGGAAGGGCACGTTCCGGGCGCGATCGGGCTCAACTGGGCCGAGGACCTCTCCGATACGACCCAGCGGGACATCCTGAAAAAGGACGACTTCGAGGCGCTCGTCGGGAGCGTCGGGATCGACGAGGACTCCACCGTCGTCTTCTACGGCGACGGCCACATCCCCAACTGGTTCGCCGTCTTCGCCTACTGGCAGTTCAATTACTACGGCCACGAGGACGCCCGCGTGCTGGACGGCGGGAAGGACTACTGGGTCGAGAACGGCTATCCGCTGACGACAGACGAACCCGACTTCCCGGCGGTCGAGTACGACGCGAGGGGGCCCTTCGAGAGCATCCGTGCGTACAGAGACGACGTCGACAAGGCCCGGGAGGCCGGTCTCCCGATGGTCGACGTCCGCTCGCCCGAGGAGTTCTCCGGCGAGCTGATCGCCCCGCCGGAGCTCGACGAGACCGCCCAGCGCGGCGGACACATCCCCGGCGCGTCGAACGTCCCCGTCCCGACGAACCTCCGGGAGGACGGACGGTTCCTCCCGCCCGAGGAACTCGGAGAGTTGTACGCCGACGCCGGCATCGAGGGAGACGAGTCGATCGTCACCTACTGTCGGGTCGGCGAGCGGTCGGCGATCGCCTGGTTCGCGCTCAGCGAACTGCTGGGCTACGAGGACGTCCACAACTACGACGGCTCCTGGACAGAGTGGGGGAATCTGATCCGCGCGCCGATAGAGAAGGGCGAGGGTGGCGAGTGAACGGAGTGAACGAGCCATCCTCGAGAATGCGAACGGGGAGCGAAGCGACGGTTACGACCCGTTCGTGATCGTGGTGTGAGCCCCGATGAGCGCACCGGCGAGGTCGAGTTCCTCGATGGTGGTCCCCTCGTCGATGATCGACCGGCGGATGTCGCCGTTTCTGACCGTCGCGTCGGGGAAGATCACCGAGTAGTCGACGTGGCTGTTCTCGAGGGTCGCCCCCGGCATCACGTGGACGTTCTCGCCGATCGTGACGTTCTCGAGGGTGGCGCTCTCGGCGATCAGCGAGTCGCCGTCTAAGTGCCAGCCGACGGCGTCGAGATAGCTCTCGGGGGTGCCGATGTCGAACCACGCCCCCTCGAAGGTGAAGGCGTAGGTCGGCTCGCGCGCCTGGAGCCACTGGACGAACCAGCCGGGCTCGTCGGGGTTGTTGCCGTCGTCGAGATACGTCGAGAGCAAGGATAGCGACTCCCGGGGAAAGCCATAGCAGGCGATCGAGACGAGCGTGCTCTTCGGATCGTCGGGTTTCTCCTGGAAGTCGACGACGCGGTCGCCCGCCAGCTCGACGAGCCCGTAGGATTTGGCCCGTTCGCGGGAGCCGACGTCGTAGGCGGCGAGCGTCGGGGCCTCCCGCTCTTGGAAGTAATCGAGGAAGTCGGCGACGTCGAAACTGATCAGGTTGTCGCCGGCGATCACGAGCAGATCGTCGTCGATCCCCTCGCGGTCGATCAGCTGGGCGAGCGCGCCGACGACGCCGAACTTCTCTTCTTCCTCGGTGGTCTCCTCGACCGAGAGGGTCGGCTTCTCGAACTCGCGTTCGGAGAGGTGGACCTCGAAGTCGGGGGCGAACCGCTCGTTCGTGCTGACGTAGACCTCCTCGATCCGGTCGTCGGCCTCGAGCTCCGTGAAGATGCGGTCGACGACCGTCGAGTCGCCGATCGGGAGGAACATCTTCGGCCGGTGTCTGGTGATCGGCCACATCCGGGTCGCGTATCCGCCGGCGAGCACGACGGCCTTCATCGTCCCGGCGTTGGAGTGGGTCCGATAAGTTCTTTCTCCTTGCGTCGTCCCGTCAAGGATATACGCCGATCGTTCGAAGGTCGGGTATGCGAGTCGAGTTCGACGAGGATACCTGCATCGGGATGTACCAGTGTGTCGCCGAGTGGGACGGCTTCGAACGGGACAAGACGGCGGGGAAGGCGATCCTCCTCGACGGCGAGGAGGTAGAAGACGGGGTGTTCGCCCGCGAGATCCCCGCCGACGCCGAACTCGACGCGAAGTTCGCCGCCCGGACCTGCCCCGTCGACGCGATCACGATCTACGACGACGACGGCGAACAGCTGATCCCGTAGCCCGAACGGAGTTTCGCCGGCAAGTTCGGTCCGTCCGGGCCGATTACGGGACCCGTCCGGGTGGATCGTGGGGGACGGACGGGCCCATTGCGGGCTCCGAACGGATTCGAGCCACCGGAAACGGATGGGTTCGAGCCACCGGAAACGGATGGGGTCGAGCCACCGGAAACGAACGGGTTCAAGCGACCGGGGTCCCAACGGCCGGACGTGGAAGCGACCGCACGCGACCGCGTCGTCCTCGCCGGCGTCGTCTTCGCCGTGTTGTTCTCACAGCTGTTGCTCTACCCCGGCGTGGGGACGCTGGTCGTGACCCTCGGCGCCGACGTCTCCACCTCGGGGCTCGCGGCGACGACGATCTCCGCGAGCATGTGGTTTCTCGTGGCCGAGTTCGCCGCCTACGTCGCGTTCGTCGGCGTCTGGGGCGTCCTCAGCGACGCCGCCGGCCGGCGGACGCCGTTCATCCTCGCGGGCGCGCTCGGCGGCGCCGTCGGCTACCTCGCGCTCGCGGCGACGCCGGTCGTCGGCTCGGTCCCGTTCGAGGGCGTCCTCGTCCTCCGGGTCCTCCAGGGGGCGATGACGGTCGGGGCGTTCTCGCTGACCGTGACGATGCTCATGGACCTCGACGGCGGCCACGGTCGGAACATGGGCGCCGCGGGGATCGCCATCGGGCTCGGCGCCGCCCTCGGCGCGCCCGTCGGCGGTGGACTGACCGAGATCGATCCGCTGGCGCCGCTTCTCGTCGCTGCCGCGTTGCTCGTCGTCGTCGGCGGACTCGTCGTCACCGTCCCCGACCGGGCGCCGGCCGAACGCCGGACCGTCCGGGCCGTCCTCGACGGACTCCGCCGACGGCCGACGCTGACGGTGCCGTACGCCTTCGGCTTCGTCGACCGGATGACCGCCGGCTTCTTCGCGCTCGTGGGCACCCTCTACTTCCAGGACGTCTTCGGGCTGGGACCGGGAGAGACGGGGCTCGTCCTCGCGGCCTTCTTCGCGCCGTTCGCCCTCCTGCAGTATCCGATGGGGGTGCTCTCGGACCGGGTCGGTCGGCTCGCACCGATGGTCGGGGGCTCCGTCCTCTACGGTCTCGGCATCCTGGCGGTCGGCGCCTCGCCGACGGTCGCCGTCGCGGTCGCGGCGATGACCGCCGTCGGCGTGCTGGGTGCGCTGGTCGCGCCGGCGACGATGGCGCTGGTGACCGACATCGCCGACGACGGCCAGCGGGGGGTGGCGATGGCCGGCTTCAACCTCGCCGGCAGCCTCGGCTTTCTCGGTGGCTTCCTCGTCGGCGGCACGGTCGCGGACGTCCGGGGGTACGACGCCGCCTTCCTCGTCGTCGGTGGACTCGAAATCGTCGTCGCGGCCCTGGCCGTCCCCGCGCTGGTGTGGTTCGGCCTCACCGGGGTTCCCGTCAGCCGGGCGTGACGCATTCCGTGTGGTAAAAAGGAAACCGACACGTTCGGTCCCGCAAACACCCGCCGTCTCGCAGGCACCTCCGTAGATGAACGCGTTCTGGTACGTCTCGAACGGAGTCCGCGCTCGAACACCGAATTTCGCCTCGAGAGCCGTCCTCCGAGCCGCGAGGACTGTGTGTTAACGTATACCTCACTGGTGACGTTCCCGGGCTATTTTTATGTCTACACCCCCAACCACGCAGCGATGGTACGAAACGAGTCGGTCTCCCGACGCACAGCACTGAAGATCGCGGGCGCGGCGGCCTCGACGGCCCTCGTCGCCGGCTGTACCGGCAACGGCGACGACGACGACGGCAACGGCGACGACGACGACGGACCCGTCGAGATCGATCCCGGCGAGATGGTCTTCGAGGGCCGCACCGCGGGCTGGGAGCTCGTCGAACCCGTGGCAGCCGACGAGTCGAACCCGACGATCGTCCTCCAGGAGGGCGAGACGTACACGTTCACCTGGACGAACGAGGACGGCGGCCGCCACAACATCGAGCTGTGGGACGACAACGACGAGGTCGTCGAGGACTACCAGACCGAAGTCATCGACGAGCAGGGCGCCGAACAGAGCCTCGAGTTCGAGGCCGTAAGCGAGATCACCCAGTACGTCTGTGAGCCACACACGGGGACGATGATCGGCGAAGTCGTCGTCGAGTAGCCGCTCTCTCTATCTTCCGATTTCTCCAGATCCGTCGAGTAGCCGCTCTCGATCGGCTCGACGCCGGACGGGCGGACAAATATATACGTGCCGCCCCGAAACTCCGGTTCGGAATCAATGAGTCCCCCGACGGGTCGGTCGTCGGAGCCCACCGGTGGCCCCTTCGTCGGGACGATCGCGACCCACTCGCGGGCCGTCCTCGCTGCCGCCGTGATCATCACGCTCGTCGTCGGCTCCGGCGTGACGGCCGTCGAGACCGATCCGTCGATCGACCGATTCGAGGCCGACTCCCCCGAGGCCGACGCACTGGCGTACGCCGACGAGAACTTCGGCGACGCCGACGCGGGGGCGACCGACACCTACCTGCTCCTCGAGGATCAGGAGGCTCTCTCCCGGGAGACGACGCTCGCGACCCTCGAGTTGCAAGCCGAGCTCAGAGAACACGACGACGTCGGCCCGACGCTGGCAGCGGAGAACCCGACGGTCGGGCTCGGTAACGTCCTCGCCACGGCGGTCATCCGCGAGGAGCGCGTGGAGACGCTCGAAGCGCGTGCCAAAGAGCTCGACACACGGGCCGAGAACGCGACCGAAACCGGCGAACGGATCGAGGCCGAACTCGAGCGGATCGGACGGTACCAGTGGGAGTACGAGCGGCTGAACGAGTCCCGATCGGAGCTCGGGGACGCGGAGTACGACCGGCGGGCGGCCACGAAGGAGGCGGCGATCGACCGCGCCGTCGCGAACGCGACCGCGGGGCTCGACGAGGCAGGGGCCGACCGCTTCGGGACGGCCGCCGGGGAGATACGGGCGATCACCGCCGAGATGGCGGCCGCGGAACGCGCCGGGGACGACGCGGAGCTGTCGCGTCTGGAGGAGCGACGGAACCGGACGGTCGTCACCGCCGTCGGAGGGATCCTCGGACCGGAGTACGAGGCGATCCGCGCCGAGGGCGAGCGCCTCGAGGCCGAAGCCGACGCCGTAACGGCCGCCCAGCCGCCGATCGACGAGCAGATCGACGCGATCGAGGCGCTTTCCGAGGAGGAGTACGAGGCGGCCCTCGAGGAGCTTCTCTCCGGGACCGATCCCGCAGCCGGCGCCGCCCTCGAGTTCCTGCCGGCCGACCACGAACCCGGCGAGACGAGCGCCGACTCCCGGGCGATCGTCCTCGCCCACTCGACCGACGGGATCGAGATCGACGACGCCGGGACCGCCACCGACCGGATCACCGCCGCCCAGCTCTCGGTCCGCGAGCTGACCGACGACCGCGACCGGGAGTACGCCGTCGCCGGCGTCGGGCTCGTCGTCACGGAGATCGATCGCTCGATCACCGACACGCTCACGCTCGTGGGTCCGCTCGCGCTGGCGTTCGTGCTCGTGACCCTCGCTCTCGCCTACCGCGATCCGCTCGACGTCCTCCTCGGGATCGCCGGCACCCTCCTCGTGCTCGTCTGGACGGTCGGGGCGATGGGGTGGGCGGGGATCACCCTCTCACAGCCGCTGGTCGCGGTGCCGGTCTTGCTCGTCGGGCTCTCGATCGACTACGCCCTGCACGTGATCATGCGCTACCGCGAGCGGTACGCCGACGGCGCCGTCCGCACCTCGATGTGGGTGGCACTCGCAGGGGTCGGCGTCGCGCTCGGCTGGGTGACGGCGACGACGGCCGCCGGCTTCCTCGCGAACCTCGCCAGCCCGATC
>LKNG01000072.1 GCA_001564115.1 Natrialbaceae archaeon Tc-Br11_E2g8
ACCCCGACCGGGAGGACAACCCCCTGATCTACGTCAACGACGCCTACCGGGAGATGACCGGCTACGCATTCGATGAGGCCATCGGTCGGAACTGCCGGTTCCTCCAGGGGCCCGAGACCGATCCCGACGCCGTCACCGAGATCCGCGAGGCAGTCGCGGCCGACCGACCGGTCACCGTCGAGCTCCGTAACTACCGAAAAGACGGCACGGGGTTCTGGAACGAGGTGACGATCGCACCGGTCCGCGACGACGACGGAGAGGTGACCAACTACGTCGGCTTCCAGAACGACGTCACCGCCCGCAAGGAGGCGGAACTCGAGGCCGAGCGCCGGCGTCGGGAGCTCGACGCCGAACGGGCCGAACTCGAGCGGGTGCTCGAGCGCGTCGGGGGGCTGGTCGCGGACGTCACCACCGCCGTCGCCGGCTCGACCTGCCGAAACGACCTCGAGGAGGCGGTCGCCGAGCGGTTCGCCCGGGAGCCAGCCTGTGCGGGCGTCTGGATCGGGGAGCGAAACCCCGCGACCCGGAGTATCGAGCCGCGTGCGAGTGCGGGCTTCGGCTCGGAAGAGCTCGGCGAGGCCCCCCAGGGAGTCGACGACGGTCACCCCGTAGAGCGAGCCCTGGCGGCGGGCGAACTCGTCGTCGGAGACGTCGACGGAACGACCGTCGCCGCCGCGCCGCTCACCTACAACGACGTCGAGTACGGGGTGTTGGCGCTGTGGATGGCGGGGGGCCACGAGGTGAACGAGCGCGAGTCGGTTATCATCTCCGCGCTGGCGCGGGCGATCGCCAGCGGTATCAACGCCAGAGAGACCAGCCGGATGCTCGCGACCGACGCGGTCGTCGCCGTCGAGGTCGAACTGGTCGACGACGCGGTCGGTGCGGTCGCACTGTCGGATCGGGCCGACTGCGAACTCGAGTATCGCCGATCCGTCCACCGGACCGACGAGCCGACCGCCTCGCTGTACACCGCCAGAGGAGCGACCGCCGACGAACTCGCGGCGGCGGCCGAGGGGTTGCCGATCGAGTTCAGGACGGTCGTCGACCGGGAAGACGAGCCACTGATCGAGATCGGAAGCGAGAACAACCTCGTCGGGTGGCTCTCCGAACGCGGGGCGGTCGTCCGGGAGATCGCCGCCGAGGACGGGCGGGCCCGCCTCGTCCTCGAACTCCCCAGGTCGGCGAACGTCCGTTCGATCGTCGAGGCGATCCAGGAACGCCATCCCGGAACCGACGTCATCTCGTTTCGCCAGCGCGAGCGCGACGACGAGACCCGCCAGGAGTTCGCCGCCCACCTGGAAGAGGAGCTCACCGAACGCCAGCTCGCCGCCCTCCAGCGGGCGTATCTCGGAGGGTACTTCGAGTGGCCCCGGCCGACGACCGGCGAGGAGCTCGCCGAATCGATGGACGTCTCCAGGCCGACGTTCCACGAACACCTCCGGAGCGCTGAGGGAAAACTCTGTAAGGCCTTCTTCGACGGTTAGATCGACGGCCTGCGGCGGATCGAACGGGGTTTCGGACGAACGCCGATCGCCCTCTCAGCTGTCGAACCGTGCCTGGACGAACGGCTGCACCTCCTCGACCTCCGAGAGCCGGGAGTCAGAGAGGAGGACGACCTCGGTCTCCTCGAGGGGAACCGAGAGGTTGATCTCTTTCGTCCGGCCGTACCGACCCTTCGAGACGACGATGGCGTTGACGATCCCCAGCATGTCGAGTTCGCTTATCAGATCCGTCACCCGCCGCTGGGTCAACACGTCGGCGTCGATCTCCTCACAGAGTTGTTTGTAGATGTTGAACACCTCGCCGGTGTTGATGCTGCGGACGCCGTTTTTCTCGAGCAGGATGATCGCAAAGAGGACGAGTTTGCTCTGGGTCGGGAGCGTCCGGACGACCTCGACGACCCGGTCGAGCTCGATCTTGTCCTGGGCCTGACGGACGTGGTCCTCGACGACCGTCTCCGCCTGGGAGCGTTCGGCGAGCTCGCCGGCGGTCCGGAGCAGATCGAGCGCCCGTCGGGCGTCGCCGTGTTCCTGGGCCGCAAACGCCGCACACAGCGGGATCACGTCCGGGGAGAGCGCCCCCTCCTCGAAGGCGATCTCCGAACGGTGCTGGAGGATGTCCCGCAGCTGGTTTGCGTCGTACGGCGGGAAGACGATCTCCTCCTCGCCGAGGCTCGATTTGACTCGCGGATCCAGAAAGTCCGTGAATTTGAGGTCGTTGCTGATCCCGATGATCGACACCCGCGAGTTCTCGAGCTCGGAGTTCATCCGCGAGAGGTTATACAGGGTGTCGTCGCCCGACTTCTCGACGAGTTTGTCGATCTCGTCGAGCATGATCACGACCACGCGCTCGGCGTAGTCGACGGCGTCGAAAAAGACGCTGTAGACCCTGTCGGTCGGCCAGCCGGTCATCGGCACCTCCTCGAAGGCGTCCCGGTCTTCGAGGAGCCCGTCGATCTGTGCCTCGAGTTCGGCGAGCGACGAGAAGGGGGTGTCGGCGAGCGGGTGATCCAGCGGAGGGTTTCGACTCGAACTGGAGGTTTGTGGAGATGGTTTCGTTCCGCTATTCTCCAGATTGTCGGAGTTAGAGTGTGTCGAGGTCCGACCTTCGGTTTCGGATGCTTTCGGCCCTTTCGACCCCTTTGTTTCTACTGGAGAGTCGGAGTTCCGGGGAGAGAAACGGTCTCCACTCGAAGCGTCCGTCCCGGTCGAAGCGTCCGTCCCTGCCGGAGCGTCCGTCCCGGTCGAAGCGTCCGTCCCTGCCGGAGCGTCCGTCCCGGTCGAGTGGTTCCCGTCGGTCCGACCTCGGTCCCCGGCGTGTGTTGATCCGTCGGTCGGGAGCGTCTCGTCCCACGCGCCCTCGAGGATCGACTCCCGGATCGACTCCAGCCGATCGATGCGGTCCTCGATCCGTCGTTCGTTCTCCTCGATGAACTTGTTCGCGAGCTGGGCGAGGACGCGATACTGGGTGTCGGTCACCTCGCAGTTTATGTACTCGACGTCACAGGGGACCTCGTACTTCGAGGAGGTGCTCTCGAGTTCCTGGCTGACGAACTTCGCGCTGGCGGTCTTTCCCGTCCCCGTCTTCCCGTAGATGAGGATGTTCGAGGGGGTTTCCCCGCGGAGCGCGGAGACGAGGATCGTCGCCATCTTGTTGATCTGGTCGCTCCGGTGGGGGAGTTCGTGGGGCGTGTACGACGGCCGGAGGACCTCCTTGTTCTCGAAGATCGGCTCCCCGCTGAGGAGGTCGTCGAACAGTCCCTGGTTTACCGACTCCCCCTCGTCGGCTGACGCGGGGCTGGAGTTGAAACCGAGGTTCCTGCCCGGCCCGATCTGCCGTTCGTCTTCGTCTGACATACGTCTTGCGCGAACCCCTTCGTTTCGTGTGGAACCGACCTCGCACGAGAGAGATCGTCCGTACCGGCGTTTTTCGGGCGGTACGAGTGATATCACGTCTGGCCGGGTCCAGTTGATGCAGGCGAAACAGAGGAACACCTGGTTAATAAATCCTTCTCTCGACGCCGTGGATTGCCGTCGAATCCGACCATCGATCACGAGCGCGACCGATCGATCACGAGCGATCCCGGGACGACGGACGTAGGTTCGGACGGAACGGGACGACGGACGTAGGTTCGGACGGAACGGGACGATGGGAGTCGAACGGACGGGCGCGGGTCGACGTCCGGAGTCGAGGGGTCGGAAGGACGAGTCGAGAGGGGTGGAGCCGAAAGCGGTGACCGCCGTGGTCGGAGATCGGCCGTCGGCCGAGGGGCCGAACGTCAACGATCGGGAATCGGAGTCGGCGAACTGGGTGAGAGCCGGCTGGCGTCACCGGACACCTCCCACCGTTCGGACTATCGATACAGACTATCGACACGAACGGGGAGTGTCCAACCCCCCCACCCCTTCGTTTCGAGTGGAGAGAGTCGAGAGAGGGGGTGGGGGAGGGTCAACCTGAGAAGAGAAAGATTGAAGTGGTCGGGATAGAAACCGTAACCGCAAACTAACTAAATCCAAGTTGTAACTAGAGCTGTAGAATTTCCTTACTAGTCCTTACTAGATACGTCGGTTATATCGCACTCGATTACTAGAACGGCACTCCTGACGACCGTCGATCGCCATCCACCCTCTCCACCTTCGTTAGTTTCCACTCGAAACGAAGGGGTGGGGGGTGGTCGATGTAGGCTGACTCCAGTAGCGTCTCCGCGGAAACTCCGGTGTGTCTCCGCGGGTACACTCCTGTCCTCCACCAGAACTCCGGCTTCCACACCTTCCCGATAGATCTCCGCCGTCACGGAAGCTCCGTCGACGTCGATCGACCGGATTCCCCGACCGTCACGCGCGATCTTTTATATTGTCTGACGTAGGCTTAAGTGAGTCGAGTGTGCTACTACGCCCGTACGCACCCCCGCGTGCCGGAGGAGCCATGGGACTGTTCACAGGACTCAGACACAGCATCTCCCGCGTTACGGATCGCCTGTTCTCCGAACAGGAACCGAAACGCATCGGGATCTACGGGCCGCCAAATGCCGGAAAAACGACACTAGCGAACCGAATCGCCCGGGACTGGACCGGAGACGCGATCGGCAAGGAAAGCCACATCCCACACGAGACCCGCCGTGCTCGCCGGAAGGAGGGCGTCGAGATCGAACGCAACGGCAAGTCGGTGACGATCGACATCGTCGACACGCCCGGGGTGACGACGAAAGTCGACTACGAGGAGTTCACCGACGAGATGGACAAAGACGACGCCATCCGTCGCTCCCGGGAGGCAACCGAGGGGGTCGCCGAGGCGATGCACTGGCTCCGGGAGGACGTCGACGGGGTGATCTACGTCTTGGACAGCGCGGAGGATCCGATCACCCAGGT
Organism: Natrialbaceae archaeon Tc-Br11_E2g8; assembly: GCA_001564115.1. Lineage (GTDB taxonomy): Archaea > Halobacteriota > Halobacteria > Halobacteriales > Natrialbaceae > Tc-Br11-E2g8. Next base: position 4,869 of record LKNG01000072.1, read on the forward strand.
CAACACGATGTTGATCGGCATCATCGAATCACGGGATCTCCCCGTTCTCATCTTCGCGAACAAGATCGACCTGGAGGAATCGAGCGTGAAACGGATCGAGGACGCCTTCCCACAGCACGAGACGGTTCCGCTGTCGGCCAAAGAAGGGGACAACATGGACGAAGTGTACGAGAACATCGCGGAGTACTTCGGGTGAGTGAGATGGCCGAAGCAACGAAGACAGGCGACGACGGCGTCCAGATCGACCTGATAAGCGGCCAGCGGATGGACGAACTGACGACGATGGAGAAGATCCGGCTGATCCTCGATGGGGTCCACGACGGCAACATCGTCATCTTAGAGGAGGGGTTGACCCCCGACGAGGAGAGCAAGCTCATCGAGGTGACGATGGGCGAGATCAGCCCCGACGAGTTCAACGGGATCGAGATCGAGACCTACCCGCGTTCGGAGACCCGCTCGTCGTCGCTGCTCGGCCGACTGATGGGTGGCGAGGAGCCGACGGCCAAGCTGACCGTCATCGGCCCGGCGAACCAGATCGAGACCCTGCACAAAGACGAGTCGCTCATCAGCGCGCTCGTTTCCCGTAACTGATGCCCCACCAGTGTACGAACTGCGAACGAACCTTCCCCGACGGCTCGAAGGAGATGCTCTCGGGGTGTCCCGACTGTGGCGGCAACAAGTTCCAGTTCGTTCCGGCCGCCGCCGTCGACTCCTCGGGTGGCGCGGATCCGACGGCCGGCGAGGGTTCGGCGACCGACAGAGCCGACTCGCCCACCCGGGAACGTGCCGATCCGGACTCCCTCCGAACGGAAGACGGCTTCTCCGAGTGGCCCGAGACTGCCCGACGGCCCGAGGATCGTCAGGGATCGACGAGCGCCTCCGGTTCGCCTGGAGGGCGTTCGGTGGACGGGGACGCCGGCGGGGACGACACCTCCCGAACCGGCCGCGGCACTTCCCGTGCCGACGATAGCTCAACTCCGCCGGGCGACGCCACACGGACTGAAATCGAGGACACGACCCCAGAGGAAGAGGCTCCACGGGCCGACGCCGAAGACGCCGCACAGGCCGACGCGAGATCCGGGTTCGTCCCTCGCGAGGAGCTCCCCGATCCGCCCGACCCGCCGGAATCGACCGACGACGGGCCCCCTTCCGACGGCCGGGTCGTCAGCGAGCCGACGGGCGAACGACCCTCGATGGAGGAGCTTCGCGAGGAGCTCAACGATCAGTTCGAGAGCATCAAGATCGTCAACCCGGGCCAGTACGAGCTCAACCTCATGGAGCTGTACGACCGCGAGGAGTACATCGTCTCCCTGCAGGAGGACGGCCGGTACGTCATCGACGTCCCCGACTCCTGGCGTCAGGGGGAGTGAGATCCGTCGGCCGAGTTCAACTCTCCTCTCCGCCGACGTACCGTCCTCGCCTCTCGACGTCGGCGAGTCGCTCCAGAACCCGTCGGTCCCCGACCTCCAGGTATCCCTCGCGGAAGGCGTCCCACAGCGGCCCGTGTTCCTCTGTAGTTCCCACGAGGCTCCCGTCGAAGACGTGCAGATCCATCGCGTAGTCCTCGACGTGGTCGGTGTGATACCCCAGTCCGAAGTCGATCAGGTACGTCCGCTCGTCGTCGATCCGGACGTTCCGCGTCGTCGGGTCGCCGTGGACGAAGCCGGCCTCGTGGATCGTCGCGAGGTGTTCCCCGACGGCCGCGACGCGGTCGGCCGCGAGCCCCGCCCGCAGGTCCGCGTCGCCGACGTACTCGACGGCGAGCGTCGTCTCCGCGAGGTCGACGTCGTAGACCAGCGGCGTCGGGACGCCGACCCGCCTGGCCGCGCTCGTCAGCCGCGCCTCGAGGATCGTCCGCTCGCGACGGAGCCGGTCGTCGAGGGCGGGGTGGCGGTACGTCTTGGCCACGCGGCGTTTGTAGACGCGACCGGCATCGGGGTCGACGGTGACGACGGCCTCCGCACCGCGGATCTCGCTCCCGTCGGCCCGGTCGACGGCCGTCTCGGACCCGTCCCGCCAGCTCACGGCGACCTCGTCCGGCCGGAAGTCGGGGTCGACTCGCGAGTCGGCGATCGCCAGCGTATCCCCGGCCTCGTACATCTTCGCGCCCAGGACGGCGATCATTCCGGCGTTGTCACGCAGGAAGCGCGCCTCGGGGGCGTGAAACGCCGCTCCTCGCTTCTCGCACATCTCCGCTAGCATCCCCCGCAGGCGGGCGTTCTGGCCGACGCCGCCGCCGAGGACGAGCTCGTCGCGGCCGGTCAGCGAGAGCGCGCGTTCTGAGACCTCGGTCAGCATCGCGAAGACGTTCTCCTGGAGGGAAAAACAGACGTCCTCGACGGGGACGTCCCCGTCGTAGGCGTCTTTCGCCGCGCTCATGATCCCCGAAAACGAGAAGTCCATCCCCTTGACGACGTACGGGAGGTCGACGTACTCGCCGCCCGTCGCCCGCTCCTCGACTTTCGGCCCGCCGGGGTGTGACCAGCCGACGTGGCGGGTGAACTTGTCGATCGCGTTGCCGACGCCGGTGTCCATCGTCTCGCCGAGCACGCGGTAGCGACCGTTCCGGTAGGCCAGCAGGTGGGCGTTCGCCCCGCTGGCGTTCAGACAGACGGGATCGGCGAAGCCGGCGGTGTGCCGACCGATCTCGAGGTGGGCGACCATGTGGTTGACGCCCACCAGCGGGACGTCGAGTCGCGCCGCGAGCGCCCGCGCCGCGGTGGCGACGATCCGCAGACAGGGGCCGAGCCCCGGTCCCCGCGAGAAGGCCACGGCGTCGATCGGTGGGGAGTCGGCCCGGTTCTCGCCCGGGTCCACGTCGCCGTTTTCGGTGGGGGTCACGTCGCCGTTTTCGGTGGGGGTCACGTCGCCGTTTTCCGTCGGGACCCTGCCGGCTGACTCCCGGGCGTACTCGAGGACGTCTTCTATCACCCGCGGGATCGCCTCGTGCATGTGTTCGGCGGCCTCCCGGGGGTGGATGCCGCCGCTGTCGGGTTCGTAGGCGTCGGTCTCGATGTGTACCTCGTCGGTTCCGGCGTCGTAGAGGGCGGCGCTGGCCGCCCACGCCGTCCCCTCGATCCCGAGCACGCGGCTATCCATCGGCGGACCAGTCGGTTCGGTTCGGCTCCGGCGACTGCTCTCGCGTTCGCGTCGACTCCGGCGACTGCTCTCGCGTTCGCGTCGATTCCGGCGACTGCTCTCGCGTTCGCGTCGACTCCGGCGACGGCTGTCCGGTCTGTGTCTGCTCCGGCGGCCACCACTCCGTCAGTGCCACGCACTCGGGTTCTGCTCCGGTGCGTTCGGGCTGGGCGCGTTCGGATCCGGGCCCGATGCGTCCAGATCTGGGCCCGATACGTTCGAACCCGTGCCCGGCGCGTCCGGCTTCAGGCCCACTCCGTGTAGCCACACTTCCCACAGTGGGTCCGGTCGCCGTGGTCCGCGAGAAAGACGTCGCCACAGCGGGGACAGGTCTCGTTGTTCGCGCTTCCGTCGTCGTTGTAGATCTCGTGGCGGGCCATCTACGCCTCCTCGGCTTCGGCGTCGCCTTCCTCGACGATCTTGTTCCGTTCGAGCATGTGCTCTTGTTCGATCTCGGCGGCCTGGCCCGCGGACTCGTACACTTTCGCGTGGCCGACGGTCTTTCGCATCCCGAACTTCGTGTCGAGTTTGCGGACGACGACCTCGTCGGCGTCCTTGTTCAGCTTCGCGGCCAAGCTGTCTCGCACCTGCAGTCGGGAGGGCGTCGCGTCCTCGTGGACCAGTTCGAACGTAACGTCCGTGCGGTGCAACATCGGGTTTTCGTCCTCGGAAACGATGTCGACGTCCATGATATCACTCAGTTACCCTATATCCCCTCGTAGCGCCTAAAAGGATTTCGAACCGGCTGACCGCCACAGACGGCCGCTTCGGGCGGATCGGACCCGGTCCAACGGGCTGGCATCGTCGGTTCGACGGGCTCACATCGTCGGTTCGAGGGCGACGAACTCCAGGCCGTGGCGCTCGAGCAGCCGGCCGGCGCGGTCGGTCACCGACGGCGCCACGAGGATCCCACGGACCGTGGCGTCGGCGTGGAGCTCGCGCTCGACGGCGTCGACGTATCGCCGGAGCTGGCCGGCGGCGTCGGGACCCACCCGGCGGCGTTTGAGCTCCACGATCACCGTCCGTCCCCGGTCGTCCTCGCCGTAGACGTCGACGGCCCCCGCGGCGGTGTCGCGCTCGGTGGCCAGCGGCCGGAACCCCTCCTCTATCAGCCCGGGCTCCTCGAGGATCCGCTCTCTGAGGTCCGCCTCGGTGCCGACCAGCGCGAGCTCGCTTCCGTCCGCGGCGTCGAACGTGGAGAGCTGGCGGATCGTCTCGAACCTGATCGAGAGCCGCTCGGTTGGGCTCTCCCGGCGGCTCTCGATCCGGAGCTCGCCCTCTACCAGTGAGGCCTCGTGGCTGCTGCCCGGGGGCTGCCAGTTGACCGGCTGTTGTCCCTCGTCGGTGTGGACGAGCGCCGTCCCGTCCGGTTTGAGGACGACGAGTCGATCGCCCGGCCCGAGTTCGCTGGCCGCCCGCCCCTCGTACTCGACCCGACACCGGCCGAAGACGACCACGAGCGCGCCGTCCTCGATCCCCGACCGGACCGTCTCGAGGGCGAGCCGGGGATCGGGCTCCACGTGGATCGTCGTTCGATCGTCGTCGCAGCTCGTCGCTCGGTCGTCGTCGCCGGTCACTGGCGTCGAGTATCCGGTCGCCGGGTAAAAACGCCCCGCTCGATGGGCTCGATTTCCCTCGGAGGTGGATTCGATTTTCCTCGAAAATTGACTCGGGTTCCCTCTCGGAGGTCGACTCGATCCCCCCTCGAGAGTAGATTCGACCTCCCCTCGAAGTCGGTTCGGGTTCCGTTTCCGTACACGACGGATGTCACACGCCTCCCCAGCCGACTGCGTTCCTCGGCTCACGGATTCGCCGTTCGCCTGCGGTACTCGTCCCTCGCGCGGCTTCGAGCCGCGGTTCGACCGGGCTCGCGGCTCCGCCGCTCGCCGACTCTCACCGCGGCTCGGCGCACGCCACGGTGGGAAGGGTCGGTTCTGAGACACGGCGGAGCTGTCGGCTCGTCCGATCGCGCCGGCCCCCCGGCCTTTTGGTCCCGTCGGCCCTACGGTCGTCATGACCGACCCCACCCGGCGAAACCGGCTGGACGAGGAGGAGAGCCCCTACCTCCGCCAGCACGCGGACAACCCCGTCGACTGGCAGCCCTGGGACGAGCGCGCGCTCGCGACCGCCCGCGAGCGCGACCGGCCCATCTTCCTCTCGATCGGCTACTCGGCGTGTCACTGGTGTCACGTGATGGAAGAGGAGAGCTTCGCCGACGAGGAGGTCGCGGCGGTGTTAAACGAGTCGTTCGTCCCGATCAAAGTCGACCGCGAGGAGCGTCCCGACGTCGACAGCATCTACATGACCGTCGCCCAGCTGGTCAGCGGCCGTGGCGGCTGGCCGCTGTCGGCGTGGCTCACCCCCGAGGGGAAACCGTTCCACGTGGGCACGTATTTCCCGAAGACCTCCAGGCAGGGGATGCCCGGCTTCCTGGAGCTCTCAGAGCGGATCGCCGACTCCTGGGAGACCGACCGGGAGTCGATCGAGGAGCGGGCCGACCAGTGGGCCGACGCGGTGACCGATCGCCTGGAGGCGACGCCGACGGCCGTGGCCGGGGAGACCCCGACGAGCGAGCACCTCGAGTCGGCCGCCGAGGCGGCCCTGCGGAGCGCGGACCGCGAGCACGGGGGGTTTGGCTCCGACGGGCCGAAGTTCCCCCAGCCCTCCCGTCTCCAGGCGCTGTTCCGGGCGTACGACCGGACCGGCCGGGAGGCGTTCCTCGAGGTCGCCTGCGAGGCCCTCGACGCGATGGCCGCCGGCGGCCTCTACGACCACGTCGGCGGGGGGTTCCACCGCTACTGCGTCGACCGGAGCTGGACGGTGCCACACTTCGAGAAGATGCTGTACGACAACGCCGAGCTCCCCCGGGCGTATCTGGTGGGCTACCAGCTCACCGGCCGCGGGCGGTACGCCGACGTCGTCCGGGAGAGCCTCGCGTTCGTCGAACGCGAGCTGACCCACCCAGAGGGGGGCTTTTTCAGCACGCTCGACGCCCAGAGCGAGGACGCCGACGGCGAACGCGAGGAGGGGGCGTTTTTCCTCTGGACCCCCGCGGAGGTCGAGGCGGTCCTCGAGGGGGTCGACGCCGAGCTGTTCCGTGCCCGGTTCGGGATCACGGAGGCCGGCAACTTCGAGGGCGCCACCGTGTTGAACGTCGAGTCGTCGATCACCGAGCTCGCCGCGGAGTTCGACCTCGCGGAGTCGGCCGTCGAGGCCCGCCTCGAGTCGGCGACCGAGGCGATCTTCGAGGCGCGGTCGGAGCGGCCCCGGCCGGCCCGTGACGAGAAGGTGCTCGCGGGCTGGAACGGGCTGATGATCGCCGCCTTCGCCGAGGCCGCGATCGTCCTCGGGGAGGACGGCTACGCCGAGACCGCGGTCGACGCACTCGAGTTCGTCCGCGAGCACCTCTGGGACGCCGAGGAGGGCCGCCTCGCCCGCCGGTACAAGGACGGCGACGTCGCCGTCGACGGCTACCTCGAGGACTACGCCTTCCTCGCCCGGGGGGCGCTTTGCTGTCACGAGGCGACCGGCGAGCTCGACCCACTCGCGTTCGCCGTGGAGCTCGCCCGGACGATCGAGACGGCGTTCTGGGACGCCGGGGAGGGGACGCTGTATTTCACCCCCGAGGGTGGCGAGGAGCTGATCGCCCGCCCCCAGGAGCTCGAGGACAGCTCGACGCCCTCCTCGACCGGCGTCGCGGTCGAGACGCTTTGCGCGCTCGCGCCCTTTTCGGAGGGGTTCGAACGGATCGCCGAGACGGTCCTCCAGACCCACGCCGGACGGATCGAGTCGAACCCCCTCGGTCACGTCGGGCTCTGTCTGGCCGCGGACCGGCTCGCGGCCGGTTCGCTCGAGGTGACGGTGGCGGCCGAGGAGCTCCCCGACGGGTGGCGGGAGGCGGTCGGCGATCGGCACCTCCCCGGGCGGCTGTTGACCCGTCGGCCGCCGACGGCGGCGGGGCTGGAGGCGTGGCTCGACCGACTCGGCCTG